>NZ_DAIQRQ010000045.1:0-1897 GCF_036786105.1 Ohtaekwangia sp. | reverse complement strand
CTACATCAAAAAGCCTTCTGAGTTTCATACTTAGAAGGCTTTTTTGCGTCTGCCCTAATTTTACTATGACATCCTATATTTCAGCTTATCCCTTGAAATTTTGAGTCAGAGATCTATCCAATTATTACCAGGGAATTTCTCCAGTGTCAACGTTGTTTTCTTCACTGAAAAATTTTCCAGTTGGCCCGTCTTTGTCAATCAACGCATATTTTATAATTCGCTTTCCGGCATCTTCAACACTTCCTGACCCACGATGACCATTAAAATCCGTCTTTGTATATCCTGGACAAACAGCGTTTATTTTGAAGTCACTGTTCCTTAGCTCGTATGCCAAAACAACCGTATACATATTCATTGCTGATTTTGAAGAGAGATAAACAGCTCCTTTATAATCGTAATACTTATATGATGGGTCGCTGTGCAATGTAATTGAGCCTTGACTTGAACTTACATTTACAATGCGCGGTTCATCAGATTTTTTCAATAAATCAATAAACGCCTGCGTGACTCTTACGACTCCGTAAACATTTGCATCGTATGTTGCTTTGAATTGCTCTATCGTTGAATCAAGCGCTGCCTGTGGGTAGCCACCGTAAATGCCAGCATTATTGATAAGTATATCCAACGCCTTGGTTCTTTTACCCATTTCTGCACGGGCATTTTTTACAGATTGATCATCTGTAACGTCAAGCTGAATAGCCTCGACATTGTTCAGTCCTTCTGTCTTTAATTTATTCACGGCTGCAATTCCGTTTTCCAAATTTCGACTGCCGAGATAAACGTAAATTCCTTTTTGGGCAAGTTGCCGCACGACTTCAAAGCCAATGCTTTTGTTAGCTCCTGTTACTAATGCTGATTTCATTTTTTTGTTTTTAAAATTTATGATGCAAAGTAGAGCAGCTAAAAAGCAGAGAGGACGGACAAATCGATTTATTCTCTTGACAAATCTTGTTGAGCTTCTAAAAATTCACGTATGCTTTTTCCTGTACATTTTTTGAAGACTCTTGAAAAGTAATCGGGGTCATTAAATCCTAATTCATAAGCTAATTCTTTTACAGAAAGGGTCGAGTAATGTAATTTTCGCTGTGCTTCAATCATTAACCGATTGGTAAAAAAATCCTTAGGTGAGACTCCTGAATATTCTTTTACAATCCGATATAAACTGTTTGTCGTTAAAGCCAATTTTTCGGCAATTGTATTGATAGAAGGCTGCTCTGTAAGATGTGTTTCCACCGCTAATTTAAACTCAATAAATTTTGAAAGATTAGTGTCTGAAATATTGATTGGTTCTTTGTTTTTGAAATAGGCACTATTCAATTCTACCAATAGTGAGTTCAAATAAGCCAATATTATTTCTGTGTCCGCCTGATGTTTATCGATGTAAAGTATTTGATTCAGAATTTCAAAACTCATTCTCACTCTTTGTCTTGCAGCGTTGTCAAAAATTATTGTTTGGGAGTTTAGAGGATTGACTATAAAAGGAAATTGCTGTGGTAACAATGCCAATGTGTTTTCATCAAATAACACCTTGAAGTATTTTAAATTGTCTGCTTTATAGGGTGGTGTAAAAACTTGATTGGGCATAGCGAAAAGCAAGTGTCCGTCTTTAAGGGTAATTTCTTGCAAGTCCAATTTGTATGTAATAGAGCCACTTTCAATGAACACAATAAAGTACGAAGTCAGTTTGCGTGGCTTTAGAAATTTTTGCTGAATATGAGTAGAAAGATAAGGGTTTTCATCTGAGTTGATTTTAATCTTCAACTTGTCATTTTGTAAGCTGTCTGGTGTTTCGTTTGGCTCATACATATCGTTAGTAGGGTGAAGTTTTACAATGACCGCCCAACATCCGAATATATGCAGATATTTTTGCATGGAATAATATATCTGAAGATAGGCT
>NZ_DAIQRQ010000044.1:28234-45185 GCF_036786105.1 Ohtaekwangia sp. | reverse complement strand
TACACCTGCACCATAAACACATAATCTCTCCAGCGTTTCACCTGCTGCACACGGTTGGAATTTTTGAGGGTGTTGTATTTCGGGAGTATCAAAGGTCTTTCGAGTGTATCGAGGGCTGCAGCGGTAATTACATCCGAAATGACAGACGATTTAATCGCGAACGCTGCACTCGTTGTTTCGGTTTGTATACCACTGATGATGCCGACCAGGTCACCACTCTCGTTAAACAATGGTCCACCACTGTTACCAGGATTTACTGGTACCGAAACCTGGTATGCATTGGGATTCTGACTAAAGCCTGTGGAAGCGCTGATCGATCCTTCGCCAAACACAATGTCTTCCCGCGGAAAGCCAAGTGTAAATACGCGTTCTCCCAGGTTTGCTTCTCCCTTCACAATGGTATAGGGCAGTGTGCGCGTCACGCTGGTAACCGAGTCGTGTTCGATGCGCAATACCGCTATATCGTTAGCCTGATCTCGCAACACAACTGCTACTTTCTGGCGGCCAAATTTCTCATTTTCAATAAATATAGAGTCTGCTTCTTTTACAACGTGATAGCTGGTGGCTACATATCCATTGGCGGAGATCAGAAATCCGGTGCCCGCATATTTTCCGGGAATGGGTTTGGAGCGGTCTTTCGTTTCCGCTATGTCTTCCATCATTATTTTTTGTGAGCGCTTGATCTGATCAACGTTTCTGCGCAGCTCTTTATAGATAGCGGTTTGTTTTGTTTCCAGCGAGCGCGTCATCCACAGTGTTCCGAGTATACTCAAGAATGCCACAGATGCCGCTACAGCCGTCATCGGCCAGTATTTCTTCCAGCCGGTAGACGGCATGGCCACTACCGGTACCGTTGCATCGGCGGCTTCGATCTCCTGATGTGTCTGTTCGAGTATTTCTTTCAGTTGATTGCGATGGCCGTAAAACTTCATGGCATCGCGAAATACCCGGTGTTGCTCTGCCTTGCGGCGAAACTCCGGGTCGTGCTGTAATTTATATTCTACGGACGCAGCTTCCTCCGGTGATAATCTGCCGGAAGCATAGTTGTCCAGTAATTCGTAGAGAGATTGTTCGGGATTCATGAGGGGTCTTCTTTATACGTTGCAAAAAATAATTTCTTCAAGCGCTGCAGGCATTTATATTTTTGGTTCTTCGCATTATCGGCATTGGTATAGCCGAACTTAGTGCTGATGGCTTCCATCGACAGATCGCGGATATAGAAGTCTTCGAGTATGCTGCGGCAAGGTTCACCCAGGCCACTGAGGGATTCGCGCATACGCTCGAACTTCATTTCGTTCTCTTCAACTGTTTCCATCTCCTCTTCAATACCGAGAAAAGTTTCCGTTTCCTCGATATTGCCGTGGTATCGCTTCTTCTCGCCCAATCGCTTCAGCCACAATCTTCTGCACACCGCGTAGAGGTATGTGCTGATCTTGCAGGTGAGCACAAAACCCTCTTGCTGCACTCTTTCGTAAAACGCGATTACGGCCTCCTGGTAAACATCTTTGGCTTCCTGCTCCGTGCCGTTATTAGACCGGATCAGGTTCAGCACCATCGGATAATGCGATTTGTAGAGCTCCCGGAGCGCCACTTCATTTTTATTTCTGATTTCTGCTACAATCAGCTCGTCAAAGTAATACGCCACGTTATAAGGTCGATTTTATACAAAAGTGCTGCGAAGGTAACCCAAAGAAAAATATGTTTTACCGTGGGTGACCTTTGGAAAATTCCAGTATGAAGGGAAATTTTTAAACCAATAAGTCATGAAAAACACAGTTAAACTTGCTCTTGCAGCTTTAGTTTTCTCATTTGTAGTTGCTTGTCAGCCTAAGAAAACAGAAGAGTCTTCTTCAACTACAGCTGATTCTGCTGCCGTAGAAGCTGCTCCTGTTGATAGCGCTGCTACAACTCCTGTTGATAGCACTGCGACAGCACCTGCTGATTCAACAGCTCATCATTAAGAAACCAAGAGGCTGACTGGCAAAAACTGGTCAGCCTTTCTCATTCTCTCATTTCTGACCTCGGCCCTCAGAAATCACTTTCCGCGCGGATGTACACCGGAGTCTCACTCCCAAATTTCTCTTCCTTCTAAAAGTATTTACACAGTAGTCTGCTACAAATGAATGGCACGTAAGGCGTGTTTACCGGTAGCACTTTGCCGCGTCATTCCCTAATTATCTCTTTCTCTCAACCATTTAAAAATTCTTCTGATATGAAAAACATAGTATATGTCTTTCTGGTATTGTCATGCCTTGTCATGAGCTGTGGCGCTAAAAAATTGGCCGAAGCTGATGTCGCTGCCGATTCAATAGATGCAACCGATGTGCTCACCAAAGCACAACTCGCCTCCGCTCCCAATCCTCCTTCCGATCTTTACACAAGCGGCAAGCTAAAGATTATCAAAGACGTGCATTATCGCTTTGAAGTTGACAACGTAAAGAAGTCAACCGAGAATATAGAAAACGCTATCCGAAAGTATCCCGCCTACATTTCATCGTCTAACTTACGATTGGATAATCCCATCCTGGAAAACAAGATCACTATTCGTGTGCAGAGTGAATATTTCGCTGACCTGTTAAAGGATATAGACCTGGAAGCTAAGTTTGTTAACTTCCGTGATGTAAAGACAGACGATGTATCCAAAGAATTTGTTGATCTCGAATCACGCCTGCGCACCAAACGCGAAGTAGAGCAACGCTATATGGATATTCTGCGGGCGAAAGCCGGCACCATTGAAGAACTGATGCAAGCCGAACAACAGATCGGTCAGCTTCACGAAGAGATTGAAGCTACCGTGAGTCGCATCAATTATTTGAAAGACCAGGTGAGTTATAGTACGATCGAACTGGAATTTTATCAGACTATCTCGCAGGAAATCACTTCGGCAGATGCTGTTACACTGCTCGATCGTCTTCACAACGCACTGGGTACAGGCCTGGAAGGTTTGGAAGTTATTGTAATAGCACTCGCCTATATATGGCCGATATTACTTGCTGCCGGCATCACTGTCATTTACCTCCGATTCATTCGCAGGCGAATAAACAAAGTGCAGCCGAATATTCCGGCCTAACCTGCGGGTGCAAAGTATAGCATCCTGAAATAAAAAAGCCGACAGGTATACCTGCCGGCTTTTTTATCGACTTCATTTTAAATCCAGAACGACTTTTCATTACGGTTTTGTTGAACCGCTGCTGCCTGGATCCTGAATTCTCTTACCACTTCTGTCGAAGTAATAGTTCTTGGTTTCATCACCTGAACCCACACGAACAAGGTATCCATTGTTGGTCTTGTTACGATACACCTGACCGCTTTCCCAGCCGGTATATTCAGAACCTTTCAATGTTGTGCGCAATGAAGATGGTACTTCATTCGACTTGATCATGGTGTAATCCTTCTGATTATACTGATCAGATGGTTGTGTTTGTGATGAGCTCTGTGATGGCTGCGTTACAGATGGTTGTTGTGTTGCAGGCTGGCTGGTACGAGTTGAATCCTGAGCATTCACTGCCGCAATGCCTATCATAAACACTCCGGCAAAAAATAACATTACTTTTTTCATAGCACTGAAATAATTAGTTAAAAATTAATAATTGTTTTTATACACCATTTTAAAAACAAAACTGTGCCCGATTATCCAATAATAGCCAACAGCTGCGTTTAGCATGTATTGAGGAATATACTGTACACCTTTTTTCAGCAATTGTAGGAAAATGCGTCAGTTTAGTTTTTTCGATGTATGTGTTTAAAAAGCAGATCAACCTGAGAACCTCTTTCCACGCAAATAAGTTATATTCGCTATCGTAAATCCATGTATAGTCATGCGAAAAATTCTCATTCTCATACTTGGTTTCTGTTCATCTGTTCTGGCAGTTGCCCAAAATCCGGTACAAAGTCCAGCCGTTATTACACCAGACACGGCTATATCTCCGCTGGCGAATCAGCTCTTGCTGCAAGACACCATTCGCAGAGATACTGTCGAAACTCCGTCTTCAGTTCCTGCCGGAAACACGCAGCTCACCGCACCTAGCAAATATTATAGCATCATTAAGCCGAATGCCATCACACGAAAAGGTGTATTCACCGTGCATAAAGTAGATGACAAATATTATTTTGAAATACCCGATAGTTTGCTGGGCCGCGACCTGCTGGTAGTAAGTCGCATTGCGCAAGGTGCAGCGGGTGTGCGCCAGGAATATATCGGGTATGCAGGCGATCAGATCGGTAACACCATTATTCGTTTTGAAAAAGGACCATCGCATAAATTGTTTTTAAGACGCATTACCTACCAGGAAAATGCGGGCGACAGTACCAACTCCATGTTTAACGCAGTAATCCGTTCTAACCTGCAACCCCTGGTAGCGGCGTTTGGTATTGGAGCCTATTCACCGGGAGGCAAAGGAAGCGTTATTGAAGTAACCGATTATATTAACGGCAGCAACGATATACTTTTTTTCAACGCAGCCTCACGCAAAACCATGCACATCGGCGAATTGCTGTCTAACATGTGCTACATCAAAGACATTAACTCATATCCCGTCAACCTGGAAATACGCACCATTAAAACATATAGCGAATCCACGAGCGACAATACGATTACACTCGAACTGAACACATCGCTTGTGCTGCTTCCGAAGAAACCGATGCGAAAACGTTTTGCCGATCGCAGGGTAGGCTACTTTGCTGAGCGCTACACCGACTATGATGCCAATCCGCAAGGTGTAAAGATCATTAACTACATCAAGCGATGGCGCCTGGAACCCAGGCCGGAAGACATGGCCAAGTATAAACGAGGCGAACTCGTGGAACCGCAGAAACCCATTGTATACTATATTGATCCGGCCACGCCAAAAAAATGGGTACCTTATTTAAAGCAAGGCATAGAAGACTGGCAGGTAGCATTTGAAAAGGCTGGATTTAAAAATGCTATTCTGGCCCGTGAGGCGCCTAGCCCGGACGTTGATCCGGACTGGAGCCTGGAAGACTCTCGACACTCAGCTATTGTATATAAACCTTCATCTATCGCAAATGCAGCCGGCCCGATTGTAACCGATCCGCGCAGTGGTGAAATACTGGAGAGTCATATTAACTGGTATCACAACCTGATGTCGATACTGCACGACTGGTATATGGTGCAATGTGGTGCCAGTGACCCCCGCGCGCAGAAAATGAAATTTGATGATGATCTGATGGGTGAATTGATACGTTCAGTTGCCTCACATGAAGTTGGTCACTCGCTCGGCCTTACGCACAACTTTGGTGCTAGTGCTACCGTGCCTGTTGAAAAGTTGCGGGATCGTGAATGGCTGGAAAAAAATGGGCATACACCTTCTATTATGGATTACTCACGCTTCAATTATGTAGCACAGCCGCAAGACAGCGTAACGGAGCGCGGGCTCATTGCCCGTATCGGTAAATATGACTTATGGGCAATTGAGTATGGATACCGGTATTACCCGGATATACCTTCGTCTGAGAATGAGATTCCCTTTCTGAATGGAGCGATTGTAGAAAAAATGAAAGACCAGCAGCTCTGGTATGCATCTGAATTTTCAACCGATGATCCGCGCGTACAAACCGAAGATCTTGGCGATAACGCGATGAAAGCCGGAGAGTACGGTATAAAAAACCTGCAGCGCATCGTACCCCGACTCAACGCGTGGACGTATGTGCCCAATGAAGGCTATAAGAATCTGAACCAGATGTATAATGGTGTTATCAACCAATATAATAACTATCTCAATCACGTTACCGCTTATATCGGCGGCACGTATGAAACCATCAAGTCGAGCGAACAGATTGGGCCTGTATATCGCGTGGTGCCCGTAACGCTTCAGCGTGAAGCTATAAATTTTCTAAACAAGAATATATTTCAGCCACCGCTGTGGTTACTCGACACGGTAATCCTGGCACGCGTGGGGCAAAGCGCTACGCAGATTATCGGGCAATCGCAGGAAATGGTGCTGAACAGTTTATTGAGCTACAGCACGCTGACTAAACTGGCAGAAACAGAAGCCATGTACGACACAAAAGCGTATCGTCTCATTAATTATCTTGACGATCTCGATCAGGCTATGTGGACGGAGCTGGCCACCTATAGCACCGTAGGTGTATACCGCCGGTATTTGCAACGGTATTATGTCGATAAGATGATAGAACTCTCGAAGAACAGCACCGCATTATCAGATGCAGACGCATTGATCAAAAATAAACTGAACGATATACAGCTGCGACTGCGAAGAGCTATTCCGAAAACCAAAGATGCCATGACGGTTTTTCACCTGAAATATCTTGACGATCGAATTGAAAAGAGCCGTTACAAAACAACAGGGCAGCAATAGCCGATAAATTTCTGCACTTCCGCAAAATGTAGAAAACAACTACCACCCTATCGGGCGCTCACTTCCCCATTTCGTATATGTGCAGCGGTATAATAATTTACCCTGCGCTGTAAAAAACACTACGGATTATGGGAAAAGACAGAGAAGGAAAATTCCATCCATCAAAAGGAAAGCCATCTGGGTTGGGTAAGGAGAACAGTGTTGAATTACATTTAAAAGAAGATGGTGCACTGGATCAATACCTTGAGACCGCCGAAAAATATACCGATGGTCCGGAAGAGATGCCTGCCAATGTACGCGTGCGACATCCTAATCGCAATGTAGATAAGCATACGGAAAATGCAACGGAAGGCAGGTCTGCCAGAACATATAGCAGACCGGCTTCCAAAAAAGCGGAGTCGTCATTTACCTCCTATGAAAACGGCAGTAGCGGCACCGATACAACGGCAGGGCTGGAGCATTCGGGTACGCTTACCAGGTCGCTGTTCGAGCAACTGGCCAATCACCAGGCAGATATATACATTACTGCCTACCTGCACACGCATCCGTCAGGCGTTGAAGTGAACGAGAAACAGGATCTTATTGCGTTTAAAAATATACTGCAGCAAACTATGGCGCAGCTTCGCCAGGTGGGTATAGATGAAACCTCTGCGGCTCGCATGCTAGCCCCCGGTTATGAGCTTTTGAAGAATGATACCTTCTGGCAAACACAATCGCAGGGACTTGCTGTTTTCATTTCGAACGATCTGTTTCAGTACATAAAATTACCCATCGCACCGCCGGAAGCGTTGCTCATGGGGCCATCGTTCTTCCTCCATCCGCTTATTCCGCTGATAACCGCCCGCGAATATTTTTACCTGCTTGTAATCAGTAAAAAACAGTCCAAAATATTCAGGGTAGACCAATTCAACATACAACATATACCTGTACCTGAATTACCCAGAGGTATAGATGATGTGGTACACTTTGAAGAAAAAGACGACCAGAATTTATGGCGCACGGGCAGCAGCGGTGCCGGAGGCGGAGCCAATTACCACGGTGTAGGTGCCGGCAAACCTGACGAAAAGGAAAACATCGCCTTATATCTGGAAGAAGTAGATGAAACGCTGTGGGAAAATTTACTGAACAAGGAAAATGTACCCCTGCTTCTTGCAGGCGTTGATTACCTGTTGCCTATATATCGTTCTATTGCGGGCTACAAGAATATTTGTTCTGAAAATCTTACCGGCAGTTACGAGCATGAAGATATACACACGCTTCACCAGCGCGCGCTGGAAGTGATGACTCCGTATTTCAACGAGCGACATCAAAAGGCACTGGCCAGCTATGCCAATCAATCTGCTACCGATCTTACATCCTCTATACCGGCAGATGTTATACCGGCTGCTTACTACGGACGTGTGGCTCACTTGTTCGTTCAGCAAAATGAACATATCTGGGGAACGTTTGATGAAATGGCTAACAAGCTTACCATTCATGACACGCAACAGCCGGGCGATGAATGTCTGCTGAACAAAGCCGTTATCAAAACAATACTCACCGGAGGCGAAGTGCATATTCTTGAAAAAGAGAAGATGCCTGCCGACAGCAGCATTGCTGCACAGTTCCGATATTAAACATATATACTTATATAAATAAAATACTATGGAAACAACCATGATCAAAAATCCACCACCGGTAAAGCCGCAGCACCAGGAACGGCAACCCGGTATTGAACAGGAAATGACACCGCGCCCTATCTACGATTCAGACGATGAAGGCTACGGACGCCTGAAAGGCAAGGTGGCGATTATTACCGGGGGCGATTCGGGCATTGGTCGCGCAGTAGCTATACAATTTGCAAAAGAAGGCGCTGATGTTGCCATTGCATACCTCGATGAGCATGAGGATGCAGAAGAAACTGCCGCTGCCATACGCAAGTACGGAAAAGAGGCGTTGCTCATTCCCACAGACGTTTCGCAGGAGGTTAACTGCAAAAATATTGTGGACCTTACACTCGAACGCTTCAAGCGTATCGATATACTCGTAAACAACGCAGCGGTGCAATATGAACAACAGAATGTAGAATCTATATCGGCAGAACAATGGGAGTATACCTTCCGGGTAAATATATTCGCCTACTTCTATATGGTTAAATATACCGTGCCACATTTACAGGAAGGTTCCAGCATTATTAATACTGCATCGGTAACAGCGTATAAGGGAAATCAGACATTGATGGATTACTCTTCTACCAAAGGCGCTATTGTAGCGTTTACCCGCAGTCTTTCACAATCGCTGGTTGAAAAGGGAATTCGTGTGAACGCTGTTGCTCCCGGCCCGGTGTGGACACCGCTGATTCCGGCATCATTCAACGATGAAAAGGTTGAAAAGTTCGGAAAGGATACACCGCTTGGCCGTCCGGCACAACCTGTTGAAATTGCACCATCGTATGTGTTCCTTGCTTCGAAGGAGGGTTCCTTTTTTAGCGGGCAGGTATTGCACCCCAACGGTGGGTCTGTTATCAACACATAGTTATATATAATATACTTCCTTAAACCAAAAGGCACAGCCATTACGGTTGTGCCTTTGTATTTCCTATCTAAAAATCTATAGTTTGACTTGTAGCAGGAGTATAATGGCATCATTGGAAAGCGCCTCGTATTCAACCTCCGACACATGCCACAACGCAAGTCCATCGCGGGGATGCAATAACCGGTTTTGTACTTCAAATGCTCCTTCAAGCACAAAAACAAACACACCGCTGTCAGCGGCATCTTTCACGAACAACACATCTTCTCCCCTGCCCTTATACTTTCCAATAGAAGCGAAAGCAGGAAGAAACGGTATACGATTTCCGTGTTGTGCATCGAGATCAAATTCAACTATACCAGACGGGCCGTCGGTATCCGGCACTGATAACCGTATCTGCAAAAAATTGATCAACTCTTCCTGATAAGGATTTGTGATGTCCAATCGCGTTTGCTTCGGCAGAGAGATAACTGCTACCTGTCCTGGTTCTATAGCGCCTGTAGCAGTCTCCGCGCTATAATTCAAAGTACCTACAACAGGCATCAATAATACACACGAATGTTCCTCGCTATATTTCGAAACCGTGCAACCGCCCTTCAAAGTATCGTCATTAAACTCTCTCAGATTACCAAAGGGCTTTCGGCTCTCTTCAAAATATACTCCGGAGTTGAATGTATGATAACTGCGGAACCAGTCTTGCTGTGTGCAACCGCGTTTGTCAGACAGATATATAGTAGCTTTTGTTTGTGTAATCATACCGCTTCGTTTACTGCAGGGATTATAGTTTCGCGTGCTTCAATATGCTGCACAGGCTGAACCAACGGTTGAAATGAACTGATGCGCAGGTTCGGCCCCATCGCCAGCATATCGGTTTCAATCATTGTACCGTTGTTACAAGCCTCACGCTGATCGCCTTCGGCAAACAACACCTGGTTTCCTATTGTATCGAACCAGGTGAGCGGTTCGCTGAAAAAATGAATCGCCACTTTATGATGTCCTTTTTCTTTTACGTGAGAATGTACGATCTCGAAGCGAAAATTCCTGAACAACAGGCAAAGCTTGCCCGATGCATTCATAATGTCCGGAATGCGTCCGTTCAGTTGCCGCAGGTATCCTATCGCCGCAGTGCTCACCAGGTAATGTAACTGATCGGCCTTCGCGTTATGCTCCAATATCTCCCGAAATGTATGATATTGTTTTTGTTGATCGAAGAATTGCGCCTGCATGAAGAACTCGCGATACGTATCTTCAAAGAGAAGCTTCTCCCACGTACCACCCGAAGTTGCATCGATGATCTTGGTATAACAAATACGGATCAGACCTTTCATAGATTTCCAAACCTAAACATGAAACGAATGTTACGAGATATATTTAAGCACTTACTACAATGGTATGTGTAAGCACGTAACCATCGGTAGTGTTTCCGGTAACTGTTGCCAGCTCATTTGCCACAGAATCAGAGAATACGCTATCCGTAGCATTATAAGTATCCTGCTTTCCTTTAGTATAATACTGGGTGGCGGTAGTATATACCTGATCCGTTACATCAGAAGGGAAAGCAATTTGTGTTACCAGTAAGGATGTACCGGCGGCATTGTATACATGCACGTGAATATGGGGTGCCCGTGATGAGTACCAGCCGGGAAATATAGAAGTAAATCCTACAAGACCACTGCTGTCGGTTACCTGACGACCACGCAAAAAATGCACGGAAGTATAATCCACTGTCTGCATCGATGTGCCTCCGTATTCAGAGTAGTATCCGTCTTTATCACAATGCCATATATCTACAATGGCGCCCTGTAGCGCAGCACAACTGTTGTTTTTATTTTGAATCGTGATCTTGATTGTAAAGGGTAACCCGGTTCTGTCAGAACGAATATCGACCATCTCCAGGGTAGAAGGATTTTTCGTAGGAAAAGGGCCTGCTGTCTCCGATGAGGTGGATGTGCAGCTGTCAGAATTTGCAGACGGATCATCATCTTTACTGCAAGCCTGGTGCAACAAAGGCAGCACTAAACTTCCTAGTCCGAGGCTTTTCAAAAATTGTTTGCGTTGCATAGGGAGACATGGTTTAGTTATACGTTAAAACAATGTTAAATCACAGGCTAATCGAACTTGAAGGGGCAAACGGATCGCACACCCCGGGGATGCTGAAACTATCCGTTCTAAAAACTGTTTGAAGGAGCTTTTGCGCCATAATCCGTGTTAACAGGAATTAATTGGCAGTATAACGGTTTGGTAATTGAATTCTTCTGATATAACATTGATTTGAGGTAAATACAACATTTATCAAGGTGAGCCGCACATCCATTACAGCGGTGTACATCCGCGTTTTAACGGACGGTCTGTTTTCGCAAAAAATCATTCCCTGGTTCATTTCCCCTTGTGAAGTATCGTAGTGACATTGTAATACAGCGTAAGTTCATGTTAATCGCAATATTCTCCCCTGCAGTAAACCTAAAACAATACCGCAACGGCAACGGCACTGTTTTTTACTTGATGTTTAATATCCTTTGCTGTATATTTAATGAAGTCCCTAACCCTTGGCGGGCAGTTAGCATTACGAATCGGGATTCCGGATTGAAGCGTTGCCGTTGTGTTAACTGATTAACTATTTTTTTAACCGGAACCTGGTATACATCATGAAATTAACACTTGACCGGAAGATTCTTATCGGCTTTGTTCTATGCTCATCCATATTGCTCGCAGTAGCCGTAATCTCCTTCAACAACAGCGAAAAGTTTGTTAACACAAACAAATGGGTTAACCACACGCGCGAAGTGCTATATGAGTTCGACCAGATTCTGGTTGCTACACTGGAAGCACAAAATGGCGGCCGCGGATATACCCTGTTGGGCGATGACGATTATCTCACCACGTTTTACAATTCACGTTCCGGGCTTCCACAACATTTTAAGCGAATAAAGGAGCTTACGTCCGACAATCCTGTTCAACGAAACAACGTTGAACGACTTGAACGTATTTCGCTCGAGCATATTAAAACACTGGAGCAATATATAGCGCTTCGCAAAGTAAATAAAACTCAGGCAGAACAAATGCTCCGCTCGGGAGAAACCAAGCAACAGGTAGACGAGATCAGAGCCATACTCGACACCTGCCGAAGTAGAGAACGCCAGCTACTCATGGTACGCGAGGCAAAGAGCGAACAGGACGGCCGTGACTTTAATATGGTGTTTATTATTCTGATTGTAGTGATTGCCGCTGTGCTGTTGATCGTATATTTACTCATCACCGCCAATCTCAGTGCCCTGCGAAGAGCAGAAACAGAAGCCGCAGTACGAAACTGGAGCCTGCAAGGCAATCGCGACCTTGTTAAAAGTATACAGGGCAACCAGCGGCCCAAAGAGCTCGCAAATATTATTATCCATCACCTCACCGCTTATCTCCAGGCTGATATGGGTGTAATATACTTTGTAGATGAACATTCGCATACTCTTTCGCCTGCCGGCAGCTTCTCGGTAGACGAGCGCACGATAAGCCCGGTCAGGTTTGGTGAAGGCGCGGTGGGTCAGGCCGCTGCTGATAAAAAAATGATTCTTCTGCATGATATTGGTACACACAGCCTTCAGGTGCCAACAGGTTTTGGTACACTGCGTCCTCATAGTATCCTGGTAACACCTTTTATATTCGAAGGAAATGTTATCGGCGTGGTTGAGCTTGGCAGCCTTCGAACCTTTACAGAGCTACACCAACAATATGCACAGCTTGTATCGGATAGTATAGCGATTGCCATTACATCTTCACAGGCGCGTGATAAAGCCAGTGAGCTGCTGGAAGAAACACAACGGCAAGGTGAAGAACTGGAAACACAACAGGAAGAGCTACGCCAGGCGAACGATGCGCTGCAGGCGAAAACAGAGCTATTAGAGCAATCGGAAACGGAGTTAAAGGCACAGCAGGCAGAATTGCAACAGGTCAATGCCGAGCTGGAAGAGAAATCGAACCTGCTGGAAGAGCAGAAAGAAAAGCTGGAAGACGCCAAAGCGAACCTTGAAGCGAAAGCACGGGAAATAGAAACCACCAGCAAGTATAAATCCGAGTTTCTCGCCAATATGTCGCACGAGCTGCGCACACCCCTCAACAGCATTTTGATACTGGCACAACTGCTGGCTGAAAATAAAAACAACCGGTTAGCCGAGAAAGAAATTGAATATGCACGCAACATTCATAATTCGGGCACTGACCTCCTGAATCTGATCAACGAAATACTCGACCTCTCAAAGATCGAATCCGGCAAACTTCAATTGGAGATTGAACATGTACCATTTAAAAATATAGTAAACGATATATCTGCGATGTTTACGGAAGTAGCGCGAAACAAATCGGTAGAATTTCGCATAGATATACCGGACGGGATACGGCAACAGGCTATTGTTACCGACCGCTTGCGGGTAGAGCAGATTCTCAGGAACCTGTTATCCAACGCATTCAAATTTACCAGCACCAATGGATCGGTAACATTGTCTGTATATTATCCTACCGCGGATACAACGTATCGGAATATGAACCTCAATACCATCAATAGCATGATTGCGTTCTCAGTTACTGACACCGGTATTGGTATACCAAAAGACAAACGCGATATCATATTTGAAGCCTTCCAGCAGGCTGATGGTTCCACCAAGCGAAAATACGGCGGCACCGGGTTGGGGCTCTCCATCAGTCGTGAGCTTGCTGCGGCGCTGGGCGGAGAAATCCACCTGGAAAGTGTAGAGGGCAAAGGAAGTACATTTATACTATATCTTCCACTTCACTTCGACAGTTCGTTCAGCTCGTCTGTGGATAAGCAGGTGGAGATACGCGAAAAGGAACCGGAACAGATTTCTGTTACACCTTCCACTATTAAATTCAACAATCACGAACCGGTAAAAGAAAAAAACATAGCAGACGACAAGCTTTCTATTTCGGAAGACGACCGCGTGATCCTCATTATAGAAGACGATGAAAACTTTGCCCGGGTATTACTCGACTTCATTCACGAACGAAACTATAAGGGCATTATCGCTACTCAAGGTAATGCAGGGTTAAGCTATGCGCGGCACTATAAACCAGACGCCATTCTGCTCGACATGAAATTACCGGTAATGGATGGTATAGAAGTTCTGAAACAACTGAAGAAAACTCCGGAGCTGCGCCATATACCGGTACAAATCATTTCATCGTACGATCACCGGGCTGAAGGGCTTCAATTGGGGGCTTTTGATTATATACCCAAGCCGGTAAGTATAAACGATCTTCAAGGGGCTTTTGAGAAGATTGAAAACTTCACCAACCGGAAGCTCAAAAAATTGCTGATTGTGGAAGACAACGAGCAGCAGAATAAAGCGATCGGCGAATTGATCGGCGATAGCGATATCAAATGCTTCTCCGCCTACCGCGGAAGCGATGCTTATGACATGATGCTCCGCGAGTCATTTGACTGCGTGATTGTAGACCTCGGTCTGCCCGACATGAGTGGATTTGATTTACTGGAAAAGATTAAAACAACCGACTCACTTAACTCAACACCCGTGGTAGTATATACTGGTCGTGAGTTGAAGAAAGATGAAAATACGCTGCTGGGTAAATTAGCGAACACGGTGGTGCTCAAAACGGTCGACTCACACGAACGGCTGCTGGACGAAACAACGTTGTTCCTGCACCAGGTAGAATCCAGGTTACCTACCGAGAAACAGCGCATTCTGCGAAAGCTTCACAAATCGGATGAAGTACTCGCAGATAAAAAGATATTACTGGTGGATGACGACATGCGCAATATATACTCGCTTACCAATGCATTGGAAGAGGAAGGACTGCATTGCGTTACGGCTGATAACGGTAAGACAGCATTGGACGTGCTGCGTCAGGATGATTCCATTGACCTGGTGTTAATGGATGTAATGATGCCGGAGATGGATGGTTATGAGGCAACAGAAGAGATACGAAAAATTGAAAGGTTTCGAAATCTTCCCATTATTGCTTTAACTGCAAAGGCGATGAAAGAGGATCGGGAAAAGTGCTTTGCCGTGGGAATGTCAGACTATATTTCCAAACCCGTGAATGTAGAACAATTGCTATCGCTGATGCGCGTGTGGCTATACCGGTAGCATATATGTCGCCCACAATAGACGATACTGAATATAAAGAGCTCCTGGAGTCGATCCGGTTTGTGTATGGCTATGATTTCACAGACTACGCAGTGCCTACGGTAAAACGGAGGATCACACATTTCATGAAAAATCATGATGTAGCAACAGCCGGCCTATTGGCGAGGCTGCTGCTGAAAGACGAGCGGTTCTTTGAAGAATTTGTGCAGGACCTTTCCATTACGGTAACGGAAATGTTTCGCGATCCCTCCTTTTATCAATGCATACGAACCAAGTTAGTAAAGCGACTGGCCACCTACCCGGTGCTGCGCATCTGGATTGCCGGCTGCGCTACCGGACAGGAAGTATATTCGCTGGCTATTTTATTGAAGGAAGAAGGTTTGCTGGAGCGATCGATTATATATGCTACTGACATTAATCAGAAATCGCTGCAGGCTGCCAGGGAAGGTATATATCCGCTGGACAGTATGAAATTATACACCAGCAATTACCTGCGTGCAGGTGGCAAAAAAGCCTTCTCGGAATATTATGTAGCCAAGTATAATTCGGTACTCTTTGAAAAATCGCTGCGCGCGAATGTAGTATTCTCACCGCACAACCTTGCTGCTGACAAGTCTTTCAACGAGTTTCAATTGATTGTTTGCCGCAATGTGCTGATGTACTTTAACCAGCAATTGCAGAACCGCGTGATCAATCTGTTCCATGAAAGCCTCTGCGCTTTTGGATTTCTGGGACTTGGAGACAAAGAGTCGCTTCTCTTTGCTGACAGACGCGTGAACTTTGAAGATATAGACAAACGTGAAAAGATATACATGAAGATCAGCTGACATGAATGAACAAGTCACTATACTGCTGGTAGATGACAAGCCTGCGAATATATTTTCGCTCAGGCAACTGCTGGAAAGACCAGAGCGTACTTTCCTCACCGCTACCAATGGCAACGATGCCTTGAAGATCGCGATCAACAATGCAATCGACCTTATTATACTGGATGTACAAATGCCCGAAATGGACGGCTTTGAAGTAGCACAAACACTCAAGCTGAACAAAAAGACGAAAGATATACCAATCATTTTTGCATCAGCAGAAAAGAAAGAACGACAATCGATCATGAAAGGGTTTGAAGAAGGTGCTGTTGATTACCTGTCGAAACCACTTGATCCGGAACTCACTACTGCAAAAGTATCTGTGCTCCTAAAGATACAATTACAGAAGAAAGAGTTGCTCGAAAAAAATATGTCGTTACAAAAAGCGGAAGAACGCATCAAGGTATTGAACGATGATCTGAGCCGGAACCTTCTTCAACTCAAAGAAGTAAACAAAGAGCTTGAATCCTTTACATATTCTGTTTCTCACGATTTACGTGCTCCGCTGCGCGCACTCCTCGGATTCTCCAATATGTTGGGAGAACAGTACGGTGATACACTCGATGCGGAAGCGCTGCGATTGCTGGGCGTGATTCAGAAGAACGCCACCAAAATGGAATCGCTCATAAACGACCTCCTGCAATTTTCCAAGATGGGCCGCAAAGAGATTATCCGGACGCCCATCAATACCGAATGGCTGGTAAAAAACACCATCGAAGAAATTACTGACTCCATGCAACATAAAGCCGACATAAAAATCGGCACCCTGCTTCCTATACAGGCTGATGCATCCCTGCTGACGCAGGTATGGGTTAATCTGATCTCCAATGCACTGAAGTACTCCGCCAAGAAAGAGAGTCCGGAAGTAGAGATCGGCTCATATCGCGATCAAAACGATATAGTATATTTTGTGAAAGACAACGGTGCCGGCTTTAACATGCAATATGCCGACAAACTCTTCGGCGTTTTTCAACGCCTGCATAGTCCTAAAGAGTTTGAAGGCACGGGCGTAGGGTTAGCCATTGTTCAGCGTATAATAGCCAAACATGGCGGCCGTGTATGGGCTGAAAGCAAAGTAAACGAAGGTGCTACCTTTTACTTTACCCTGCCCAGCGATGTGCCGGAG
>NZ_DAIQRQ010000044.1:20716-28134 GCF_036786105.1 Ohtaekwangia sp. | reverse complement strand
TTTCATAAAGATCTATACTTTTCAAAAGTTGATCGGTATGGTTGAAGATATCGTCCAGCCGGGTGATTTCGTGGCGGGTTTCGTTCTTCTCCGCGTCAAACAAGCCGAGGTATTTCTTCGTACCATTCAGCCACAGACGGCATAGAGGCTTACGGTTATTATCGTCCAGTAATATACCATAGTATGCCTTGGTGTCGCGGCCCACGATGCGGTCTACATTTACTCGCTTCCGCAGAATTGACTTCACAATCATATACCCTTCCAGTTCCTGTGCCGTTGTTTCCAATACCTTTTCATCTTCTTCCGGTTTCGCCGTTTCTTCGTGACGTTGCTTTTCAGCTTCAGCTTCTTTTGCCAGCGCTGATTTTAAACGATCGTTGATCATATCGCTGATCAACTGACCGATTGATTTCTTTACGATGCCCGTAAATTGTGAAACGATTTTGGCAGTAGCCTTTCCATCGTATACTTTGGAAATAAAGAATCGCACAAAATCTTCAGTCGGCTCTTTAAACTCGGCAGACAACACAGCCTTGATCTCGCTGGAGTATTTTAATTCACTGGCTGTGGTAAATATACTCTCGATGTCAAAATAAGATTTATGGAATTTCTTAAGCTCATCTACTTCTGCTTCTTTAATCTCGGAGAGCATAAATTCGAAGAAGGGTTTCTCATCCATTTTGTTCGGCTCCACCAGGTCGGTATAGAAACGATAGTGAAGTCCGTTTGTAAGCAAGCCAAATTTAGCCTTGGTTGTATGAAAATATCGAAACAACTGCGAGTTGTGCGGATCCAGTTTCTCCTGGTGATGTTTGCATTCGATCAATAAAATAGGTTCGCTGTTTTTCATGATCGCATAATCTACCTTCTCTCCTTTCTTTATACCCAGATCGGCAACAAACTCCGGATTCACTTCGGCAGGGTTAAATATATCGTAGCCCAATATCTGAATAAACGGAAGTGTTAATGAAGTCTTGGTAGCTTCTTCCGTTTGAATCTGGGGCAACATTTTAGCAACGCGATCGCCCAGTTGTTTTATCTGATCTTTGAAGTCCATGGGTATAGCTGTTATAATTTTGTTTGACGTTTAAGTTTATAAGATCGCCTGTAACTATAATTTCAGCGTATCTATTTATTCATATTACATATCATCTGCAGACACAGCCGGTTCCCACAATCCATTTACAGCAGGTACCTGTACATTGTGCTTTTGTTTTATTGGAACATCCGCAGTTAGCCGTTGTAGGGCAACCGGAACCTCCGGAGCTACCCGTGCCGCCATTACCTCCCGTGCCGGTATTGCCTGTGCCGCTAAAGGCATCTTCACATGCCAAACCATCATTGTCATTATCCAACGCTGCAAAACAATCAGAGTCAGCATCAAATGCTGCTTGTGCCTGCTGTTGTGTTGTATAATTCTTGCAATTTGCTTCGGGACACTCTTTCTCTTTATCGGAAGAAGAACTGCAGCACGCCACTATAAATAGGGCCGGCACATACAAGAATAGATAGTAAAAAAATCGCATAGAGGTATAGGTATATTAGGTTACTTAATTCAGGCTGATATATACTTCATTGATGTTGCCAGCATTTACCATTGTCATTCTGCGTTATGCGTTTACATCGTGTACCGGCTTTTGTCAGCGCTGAGCATTGACGAGAGGTCGTTTCTGTCGCTTCTTCATTAGCGGTTGATGTATTCTTAACCGAACGCTCTTTCGGAGATTGCACGGTTTGTTCAATCTCTTCACGGGGTGCAGCTTTCGGAGCCACGGGTGCTGCGGGTGCTTTTTCGCTTGATGGCTTGCATACACTGCATGCCGTGTAGCCGCGCTCTTTCGCTTCTTCCAGTGTTATTTCATAACGGCTATACTTCAGATACCGGCAATCCTCGGCATGATACTTCGTGCCGGTACGTGTAATATAGACCATCGCTTCACCCGACTGGGCGAACGTACATCCCTGCACCAGCAACAGGAACACAACATGCAATACAATTTGCTGTATACTTTTATAAATGCGCATAACGACAGGAAATAGACGAAAGTAGTGGCACGCTGATATCCGGGAAAAACATTCTTCCGGATGCGGCTATATTCTTTCCGAAACCGGCTTTTTCCTTTCCCAAAGTATGGTTGAGGCGATCCGCTTCATCGGGTTATTCTGCTGTGATATTATAGCGCCACCCTTCTCCGGTTCGTTCGAATACATATCGCTCCCGGGGTGGCAGCGCAATTATTTCCATCGCGTGGCGTTTCATTCCCCGTGTATTTTCGGCTTGCGAAGCAAAAGTCAATGATATACCAATGAACCGTATATTATTGCCATAATTTACCCAGACGGCAAACGTATTGTCAGACAAAGATTCTACTTCCTCAATTTTGCTTTCGAGGGGTTGAGTATTCACAAAAAAGTAACGCACATCTCCGGAACCGGTCTCTCCTTCCAGGTAAATATCAGGAGATAAAAATCCATACGAATTTAAAGGATTAAGTTCCTGCATATTGGCATCCAGCAAGGCATCAACGTTCTTTTTAGCGTGAACCGTCTGCGATCCGGTATTTAATATATATTCGTTCCGATAATACGTTTTCAGGTTTCTGAATGCTGTATATACATTAATAACCTCATCTTGTGTGGCTGGTTTGGCTGTATGAAGTTCTTCTTTTAGCCGAAGGTCGGTCTCTTCCTTCAAGGTAGCAATTCGTTTTGCTACGCTTTGTTGTATATACCCCTCATCGGGGCCGTTATAATGCAGCGTATCAAAACTAAAGTATCCGGCAATCGCTATGAGAAAACACAACGCACACAGTCCAAGCCATTTCATCAGTGCCTTGACCAAATCTCTTCTGCATTGTATTTTAATTTCGGCTACCAGTTTATCCGCTACCTTCTCCAGGCCTATATCAGCACGAATGGCCATTATGTTAGCCATAGGCAAATGTATAGCCGCTAACGCTTCCGGCGTTATGTTATAGAGTACCGGAAATAAAACTTTATGCCGGGGGCCATCTTTCGCCAGCAAGGCGTAATATTCCTGCAAGGTCCATTGACTGGAAATATACTCCGGACTTACAATGGCAACACCAAAACGACTTTTTTCAATTCCACGTAATATCGTCTTGGTGAGATCGTCACCTACACGCAGATCATTGCCGGAATACCAGACATTTACCTTCCTTTTTTCTAAAATCTGACATAATTGATTAGCAATAGGAATCTTGTCCTCAAACGCATGAGAAACAAAAACAAGGCATCGTCCATTCGGGGTCTTCATTGAACTAAATATTGAGGAATGATAAAGTGTTTCATTCCCATACTCAAGATTACTTTCCCGACAGCGGCAAAATGTTTCCGAAGACTACTTTATAAACTTCAAACGTCCCATCAGTTCATCACGGTAGTCCTTACTCATCTGTACTTGCTTCTCCCCAAGCCGCACGGTATTACCATCAAGTGCTGTAATTTTATTGACATTGATTACAAAAGACCGATGTATCTTCATAAAATCGCGACTGTTCAGTTGCTCGTATACATGGTTCATGCTTGTTGTCATCGTATACACCTCTGTACTGGTTATGATGGAACAATACGAACGGCCAGCCTCGAGGTATATAATATCATCCAGGTTCAGCTTTACGTATTGGTTTTTGGAGCGCAGAAATACGTGATCTTTTATAAACGCAGGCTGCTGTGCACGTTTGGCACGTGCATTACTAAAGGCCAGATCGATGGAGCGAATCAGGTCTGCTTCCTGAAAGGGTTTCGACAAGTAGGCGGCCGGCATCGTCTTCTTGGCCCGATCAATCGTCTTGCTGTCTACATACTCACTCAGATAAATGATTGGCACATCATATCGGTCAATAATGGCCCTGGCCGCGGAAATACCATCCATAGCTCCTGAGAGGTTGATATCCATCAGAATCAAATCAGGGGTTATATCTTCTACCATTTCTATAGCTTCTTCTCCGGACCGGCACATGCCTGCCACTTCCAACGAATGCCGCGTAAGGCGGGCTGCTATATCTTCAGCTATCAATAGCTGGTCTTCAACAATGAGTACTTTTATCTTTTCCATGATTATGAAAGGGGAATGTCCAACGTAAATGATGTTCCTTTATCTGTATTCATATCCAACTTGCCTTTTAATTCCTTTAGCAGTGTTCTCACCATCTTGAGGCCAAATGCACCATTAATTTCCTTACCGGCCGATTCTTCGAAGCCGGATCCATTGTCGCTGATCTCCAACGACAGATTTCGTTGTCCGCTAAGATATAGCGATACATTCAACACCGGAAGTGGCTGCCGGCTATAGGCATATTTGAAAGAATTGCTCACGAGTTCGTTTACGATCAGCCCCAGCGGTATCGCTTTGTCTACATCGATTTGTATTTCTTCCAGTTTCAGATTCAAGTCAAATTTCCTTTCCGCAAAACCATAAGTGTGTGCCAGGTATTGTATCAGCTCCGTTATATATTCCTTGATATCAATGCTTCTGTTCTGATCACCCATATATAATTTTTTATGAATAAGAGCCATGGCATTCACTCTGCCTTCGCTGGCCTTGACGGCTTGCAGTGCATTTTTATCCATTAGTTGTTGCGACTGAAGGCTCAGAACACTGGACAATATTTGCAGATTATTTTTTACACGGTGGTGCAGTTCTTTCAGGAGCATCTCAATGTGTTGTTTGCTCCTGCGCACCACCCGGAAACTATAGTATACCAACAAAATAATAATAATGAACAGAACCAATGCAGTGATCAATGCTTCGATCCATATCTGCTTGGATTTTAGTTCTGACTGGTTGATTTCCTGGCGCTGCTCCAGCATTACAATCTGCTGTTCTTTCTTTTCAACATCGTAGCGGAATTGCATATTCATAAGGCTTTCAACCTTCTGCTGCGTCATCAGGCTATCACGCACAATCAGCAGTTCCCTGGTATATTGAAAAGCCCGCGCAAAGTCTTTCTTCTTTTCATATAGCTGAATCCTTATCTCCAGATTCCAACGCAGCTCATTTAATGCGCCGGCACGATGGATTAATTCTCTGGCTTTATCCAGATATTGTTCGGCCTCTTTAAAATCTGAGGTTGCAACGGAAACCTTTGCCAGGTTATTTAAGGTAACAGCTTCTCCGAGTATATCCTTAAATTCTCTTTTTAGAACTAACGATTCGAGGTAATATTCTTTCGCTGCGCCAAATCTTTTCTGCTCAAAAAGGGCATCACCAATATTATTAAGGGTCGTTGTGAGTGTCTTCCTATCCGCAGCGTTGCGTTTAAGGGTCAATGATTTTTGCAGATTTAGCAAGGCACTGTCGTATGCATGCATGGCTAAATATATCTCCCCGATGGAATTGTAAGATTGCGCCACAAGATTGGTGACTGCCAGTAACTTTCGAACACCCAGTGCCTTATAAGCATAATTCAAGGCATCTTTGTAATCACCGGTCTTTAAGTAAACGAGCCCAATCGTATTATAGCACGAAGCCAGCGTACGGCTGGGTTCCTCTTTCATTTTAGACAAGACACCAAACGCGTGCTCCAGTGCTTTTTCGTAAATACCTTTGTTCTTATATATAATAGAGAGATTGTTTTCCAGTATAATGGCGTTCGTTGTATCTCTTAATGTGAGGTAAAGCGCAAGAGACTTGTCATAATAATAAATGCTGCTGTCCATAAGGCCACGCTGGCTATAAATTACCCCTATACCGTTGAAATCGGATGCGAGCCGTTTTTTATCCTTATTAGCATTTGTCAGGCTGATGGCCTTATAGTAGTAAACCAAGGCACTGTCATGTGCACCGTGCTCATAAAAATAAAAAGCTAAAGATGATAAGGCGGATGCAGAGGCGGCAGGGTCATTCTTCTGTATAGCATCATGCAAGCGAGCATGTAAGCTATCTTTTTTGGTTTGACTCAAACCAAAAGATGGTAATAGGAGGAGCAGGATCAGCCAACGTGTAAATTTCATTGCCCAGGCTAGGTAACTCACGGGAAGGTAGTAAAAAAAAATATAACGGTGAAGCATTTATACTTCACCGTTAAAAAAAAATTATATAGACACGGTGTCGGCAGACACATTTGCGCGATGTGGCGGAGGAGGAGGTATAATAATGGGATCGTCATCATCATCGCCACCACTGCGAAGTATAGGTTCCTCATTGCAGCTGAATGCTCCTATAGCAAGAAACATAATAAAAAGATATTTCAGGAATTTCATAGATTTAAAAGTTTAATAGTTACACATAGCGGGGGCTGCGTCCTCGACAGGCATGGAAATTCCAGGGAATGATGCAATCAATCCGGTATAGTAATTCCGTAAATGCCCGATGGTGCAGATGCCCGCGAACAAATGATCATGAGGTGAGTTTGTTCTTCAGCGTAGTTTCAACTTCCGGCCACCTCATGAAAGGCCGTTGGCAGATTCTTTACTGAAAAACTTCTGATCGATCAGGTGTTTCAGAAACGTATACAAATGTGCAACTCTGGCAGAGGTATATTGTGGTTGGATTTCGGGTAGAGATTTCTCTAATTTTTCCTTTTATTCCTTTTTAATTCTTTTAAATGATGCCCTATAAAAAATATGTTAGTTAAAGTATACCAGCTCCGGAAAACACTGGAAGATCTTGCCGAAAAGGCGGAGGAATCTCTTGATTGGAAAGGACTTCAAAATATAGCGATCGACAAGCTAAAGATTAGCAACGATGACTATCTCTATAAAAGAATTTTCAACAAAATACAAGGTAAAAAAGCCAACGACACTATCAATCTCCACCCTGGGAATCTGGAGGTTATTGCCAAATACCTTGGCCACAGGAATTTTAAACTATATTTAGAGACTCTTCAGGGGATACAAGCCCCTCAATTACTCAACTGCATTGGCACTTACTATAGCTATGTACGGAGAAATGCAGAGAAGGGAGCTATTCTGCGGTCGCCCGTGCGAATATGGAATGACAAATCGAAAATTGCTTTCGAGTTAAAAGGCCCCGGTCAAAAATTTACCGGTAACATACAAC
Organism: Ohtaekwangia sp.; assembly: GCF_036786105.1. Taxonomy (NCBI): domain Bacteria; kingdom Pseudomonadati; phylum Bacteroidota; class Cytophagia; order Cytophagales; family Fulvivirgaceae; genus Ohtaekwangia; species Ohtaekwangia sp. The sequence continues at coordinate 21,110 of NZ_DAIQRQ010000044.1, read as the reverse complement.
TAAAACATGGCTGTTTATTTATACTCATGGAAGCGAAAGGCGGTAAAGCATTTTATCACATTTATAAAATAGGGACACGGGAGGTACCCCACGTGCTGCTGGGAGTGTTTGCCGGTGTGTCTACAGCGTTTGATCCCATCGGTGGCAGGGCTGTGCTTATAAAAAAAGATATACCCTACGCAGAACTCACCAACCAAACCCTGGATATACCGGCACTGCAAAAATCAAAACAACTGGAAGAACGCAGGCTTGCCGAATACTTTAAAGACTATAAAAACAACAACGTAGCCTCCGGCAAAGCGTATAGTTTTGGACTGGATGATTTGGGAGAATGCAGGTGAGCGGCAAGCTGCCAGCGTTGTGGAGTACAGGGAAATCCAGTTACACAAAGAAG
>NZ_DAIQRQ010000044.1:2416-20616 GCF_036786105.1 Ohtaekwangia sp. | reverse complement strand
GTAAAAAGGCAACCGGCCAGTAACCAGCAGCCAGAAGCCAGCAGCTTTCTCAACATCCGCAGCTAAAAGCAAAAGGCCCGAACCATAACAGCCCGGGCCTCGCTCCTATCACGTGATCGAATATATAGTATATTATTTCCTGGCTACTATCGGAGAACCGTTTCGGATCTCTTCGCTTCCGATCATCACAATTTTATCGCCTTCTTTTAGGCCTCCGAATATTTCAGTTTTTCCATCGGAAGAACGACCGGGCTGAACCGCTACGTGTTCTGCTTTTCCATTGGTTACACGAATTACAAATATACCTTCAGCTGTATTAACCACGGCTGTCTTCGGAACTACAAATGTACTGTCGCGCGATGGAAGCGGTATTGTTACATCAGCTACCATACCGGGCAGTAGTTTCTTGTCATCGTTCTGCACATCCATCTCTACGCGTTCTGCGCGCAGGCGTGTATCCAGTGCGTGGGCCTGGCGTTTTACCCTGGCAGAGAAGTTATCGCGCGGCAGTGCCTTTACGCGAAAACTCACAGTATCGTTCGGTTGCAGGTAACTGGTATATACTTCCGGCACAGATACTACCAAACGAAGATGCTTTTGCTCCTGCAAGGTAAACAGCGGGCGTTCCGATCCTCTCCCGGTCGGGCCTACATACGCTCCCGGGTTCACATTACGCGATGTAATCACACCATTGAAGGGCGCACGTATTTGCAGGTAATCAAGACTGTTTGTTATTTCGCGATAGCTTGCTTTTGCCGCCTGCAGCTGATCATAATCAGAACTCATGCGTGCATGTGCAAGATCCAGATCGTTGGGAGAAATCGTGCCGGGTGTCTTACTCGTCTCCAGCAAACGATCATAGTTTGCCTTACTCGCTTTATAGATCGATTCCTGTGATTTCCATCGTGACTCTGCTCCTGCCAGTCGCGATGTAATCTCGGGAGCTTCCATGGATATCAGCAACTGTCCTTCTTTTACTTCAGAACCAACATCCACATATATCTTTTTCACGAAGCTTGTTTCATGCGCATAAAGGTCTACCTGTTGATAAGAGATCAGCTCGCCTGGTAATTGTATCTCGGAAGAAAGCATGCCTTTCTCCAATGAAAATGTTTCTACGCCAGCGGGTGTCTTTGCGGCCTTATTGGAAGCATTACCTTCCGAAGTGCTGCAACGGCTGAGTAAGCCAAGCAACGCTGCCGCGGTAAATGCTGAGTACAAAAATCTGAAGTGATGGTTATTTCGTTTCATACGCTGACGGTATATAGTGTTTACTTTCTTTATCTTCCGGATCGAGTGATACGGATTGCGTTGTTGTTTTTTGTTGCACCCAGGCGAATACCAAAGGCAAAATTAGCAGCGCTGCTACGGTAGAGGCAAGTAGTCCGCCAATTACAGCACGCGCCAGCGGAGCAACCTGGTCGCCACCTTCACCGTGGCCCAGCGCCATGGGTATCATACCGGCAACCATCGCAATGCTGGTCATTACGATCGGGCGAAGTCGAAGTGCCGCAGCTTCTTTTGCAGACTCCCACGAGTCAGCATTCAGCAAACGCAGCTGTTCTGCATTCGTAATTAACAATACAGCATTGGCGATTGATACCCCGACTGACATAATGATACCCATATAGGACTGTAAGTTCAATGTCGATCCGGTTATCATCAATAAAATAAGCGCGCCCAATATTACCGCCGGCACGGTGGTAAGCACGACCAGTGATACTTTGAATGACTGGAAGTTTGCTGCGAGCATCAGGAAGATCACTACGATGGCTACAAACAATCCGGATTGCAGACTGTCTAATGTTTCGGTCAATACTTTACTGAGGCCGATCGTTTCTATTGTCAAACCACGGGGCAGCTCGCCAAGCGAAGTCAATGCTTTATTCACTTCATCAGATGCTGTACCCAGATCTTTATTATTCAGGTTTGCCGTTACAGAAAGAATAGGAATAGCCCCCAGGTTATCGTTCTGGCCATATATAGTATCTGGCTGGATCGAAGCTATATCTGCCAGTACAGGTCGTGTTGCATTGCGCAGCACGGGCACCTGACTGATGTCATTTACTGTTTTCATTTTGTTCTCCGGCACTTGCACCTGCACACTATAGCTCAAACCTGCTTTTTCATCCAGCCACACATTCTTTTCCGTTAAGCGCGATGACGATGTTGAAGCCACAAGCGAACGCGTAACATCACTCATATCCACTCCTAACTGCGCCGCGCGTATGCGATCTACTTCTATATTGAGCGCAGGATAGTTGATCGACTGTGCAATCTGCACATCGCGGAGGTATGGAATTGCCTTCAGTTTCTCTATTACCTTCTTTGCATAAATTTCATTCTGTGCTTTGTTACGACCTGCTATGCGCACCTCGATTGGCGTGGGCGATCCCTGGCTCAGAATTTTATCCGTAAGCTCGATAGGTTCAAACGACACACGTACATCCGGTAACGTATGCTTCATCTCTTCCCGAAACTTCTCTTTCAGCTCATCCATGTTGCCTTCAAAATCGCGAAGACTCACCTGCAGCACAGCATCCTGCGGACCCGGCATAAACAGATATATAGGGCTGATGGAAAACAAAGACGGGTGTTGCCCGATATAAGCCGAGCTGATCGCAATCTTATCTTCGCCTACCATCTTCTTGAGTATATCCATTACTTCAATTACTTTCTCTTCCGTTCGCTCGATGCGTGTTCCGTCAGGCGCACGCAGGCGCACCTGGAACTGCCCGGAGTTCACCTTCGGCAGCACATCGCGTCCGATGTTGGAGAGTAACAATACAACGGCTCCCATGACGACCACTGCATAGAGTACTACGACAGGTTTACGCAGCGGATATAGTCTTTCGAGAAAGCGGATAAAGCGATCGCGGAATTTTTCAAAGCGTGTTACTTTACCTTCGTGATGTTGCAGCAGCTCCATCTTCTGGCGGGTAGGATCGTTGGAGAAATGCAGTTCGCCTCCTTCGCGCTTATGTTCTTTCAATAACCAGTTCGCCAATACCGGAACAAAAGTCTGCGACATCAGGTATGATGTGATCATCGAGAAGCCGATGGCCAACGCCAGCGGCAGGAATAATGATCCTGGTATACCTTTCATTGAGAAAGCCGGAGCAAACACCGCCAGTATACAGAAGAGGATGAGTAATTTTGGAAATGCTATCTCACGGCACGCATCCCATATCGCCAGGGCTTTCGGTTTACCCATCGCCATGTGCTGGTGTATATTTTCAATCGTTACGGTAGATTCATCTACAAGAATACCGATGGCAAGCGAAAGCCCGCTCAACGTCATAATATTGATGGTTTGTCCGAAGAGCTGCAGAAACAACACTCCGGATATAATCGAAGTAGGTATTGTCAATATCACGATCAATGCACCACGAATATCTCCCAGGAATAACAATACCATTAAGCCTGTAAGCACGGCACCGATGATACCTTCACTGATCAAACTTTTTACTGCGTTGATCACATAGGTAGATTGATCAAATTCATACGAAAGCGTTACATCTTCCGGAAGCAGCGCCTGGAATTTGGGTAAATTCTTTTTCAGGTTCTGCACCACTTCCCACGTAGAAGCATCAGCAGATTTGGCAATGTTCAGATATACCGAGCGCTTTCCATTTACCTGCGCATACCCTACGGTTACATCGGCAGCATCTTCCACCGTGGCTACATCACCTAAATACAGGTTTTGTACATCACCTTTAAACAGCGGTATCTTCTCAAAATCCTTAATGGTTTTGATCGTGGTGTTGGAAGGTGTCAGGTAATTATAGTCGCCTATACGAACGTTACCCGAAGGAGCCGACTGGTTATTGAGTCGAAGGGCTTCGACCAACTGATCGGGCGTAAGGTTGTGGGAACGCAACAGGTCGGGATCGGCTTTTATTACAATGGTGCGTATGTTACCACCAAAAGGCGGAGGTGCCACCAGGCCTGGTATCGATGTAAAGGAAGCACGTACATATACGTTGGCAAGATCGGCCAGTTCATTATTGGAACGTATGGGGCTGCTTAACACCAGCTGCCCAACCGGCAAAGTGGAAGCATCGAATCGTATAATGAACGGTGGTTGTGAGCCCGGTGGAAATATAGCCTGTATACGGTTGGAGAATGCACTAAGCTCGGCAGCGGCCTGGGCCATGTTGGTGCCGGGGTAGAACGTGATCTTCATCAGCGTAAGCCCCTGTATATTTTTTGTCTCGATGCTTTTCACACCGTTCACAAACAACATTACGTTGATATACTGCTTGCCGAAATACGCTTCCATCTGCGAAGGTGTAAAACCTCCGTATGGATGCGACAGGTATATTACCGGTAAATTCATGGCGGGAAAAATATCTACCTTGATGGTGCGCACGGCACTTACACCAAAGAAGATCATACCCGCTACCAATACCAGAACAGAGATTGGTTTACGTAGAGCTAATCGTATTAAGTTCATTTCGCTTGAGCCTGGTTACTGAATAAATTAAAATCACCCGAAGCAGCCGCTTTCAGCAAAAGAGACTGCCATACATTGAGATAGACAACGCTTCTATCCACTTCCGCACGGTTCAGTGCATAAATAGCCTGTTGCAGATCGACCAGTGTTGTAAGACCATTTTTATAGAGTACACTTTTCTGAATATAGGCATCAGATGCTGCCTGGTATTGCTGCGGCACCTCACGTGCACTTTGCAAACTGTTCTCGATGCGTTGATCGGCCAGCTTCAGTTCATTCTGTAACTGCACCGTTACCTGGTCATATTCATTTCTATACCCTTCGCTGATAAACATCTGCGATCGTGTTTGCTGGCGCACCTTTAAAGGACTCATCAGGTTCCAGAATATACTCACACCGGCTACGTAGTTATAGCGCGAAGGATTTATACCATCGGAATAACTTTTTGAGTAGCGATCGGAAAATTCAGGAGTATAATTATAGTTGAACCCGGAAGCACGGGCCTGGTATATACCAAAGAGGGTAATGCCCGGCATAATGCTTTTGCGCACTGCCTTTGTAGCGCTTTCTGCCTGGCTGACACGTGCCTTATAAAACAGTACCTGCGGATTCTGCAGTATATCGGCATCCGTGGTGAACACTGTTGGCATACGTACAAAGAACGCTGTGTCAAGTGTAGCTTCCATACCATTCAGCGCGAGTAATTGTGCCAGCTGACTTCTCACCTGCTGCTCATTGTTACGAAGGTCCAACAGCGCCAGCCGGGCTCGCGATACTTCCGCATTGGCCAATGCGGAGTCCACACCGGGATTTAAACCGGATAACGCGCGTGCTCTTACAGTCTTTTGTACAGTCTCTGCACGCTTCAGATTTGATTCCGCACTGCGCACAAGTTGCTGTGCCATCAGCAAGCTGAGGTATGATCCGGATATCCTGATGCGATGTATAAATTCTTCCTGCTTCAGATCGGCAGAGTCGCGATCCACTTGTGCCTTCGCCAATTCGATGCGCGACTTTACGCGGCCGAATGTATAGGCTTCCCAATTCACATTTACCAGGTACAGCGCACCGAAGGCCGCATTCCAACTTTGATTCTGGTAAACAGGGCCAGCGGATGAAACACCCAGTACACCCACAGCTCCAAGCGGACCGAACTGGCCGTTCACTGTTCCATAGTTTTGTTGTACCGATGCGATAACGTTGGGTAAATATTCATTGCGCGCATTTTGTGTAAGTGCGCTGGATGCCTGAACATACTTTCGTTTGGCCTGTATACGCTGGAAATTATTCACGCCAATATCAAGAGCCTGTTCAAGCGATAGCGTTTCAGGTTGTTGTTGCGCATGGATGTCTGTCAGTATAAAACAACTCACCATGACAATCCAGAACTTGCGCGAACCTGAACGTAAAGAGGGTGGTGCAGCACTCGCTGCTTGCATTTCAGTTTGCATCTGTTATATATAAATCAAAAAAATATAGTTGTTATGGATAAAACCGTACAACCGGTGCATCAGCCGTTTTACAAGCAAATCTTCGTGAGGGTTCAGGATCAGTGCGTCATTACAAATCACAATCACATCTCGTTGCACTGTTAAAAGAAATCTGCACGTTATGCCTGCAAAATTTACTTGCCGGGATCACAACTTGCCGCGCCGAAAATATAGTGGCATAACAATGTCGCGATATATTTTTACAGCACCGGTAAATTAACGGGTACTATAGGAGATTTAGGTGACAGGTCTTTTTACCGACCATGAATATATACGGCAAAAGTACTGGCGTGGCCCACGGGAAGGGTTATGGATTTCAAACTAAAAATTATGAAATTCAAATCATCACTTCCGAAGTGATCGCGGTGTCAGGTTTGTCTGCTTCTTGAAGAAATTGTTAAAGTAAGCAGGGTATTCAAAGCCGAGGCAATAGGCAATTTCGGCAACGCTCCAATCGGTATGCATCAGCAACGCTTTTGCTTCTTTCACTACGCGATTGGTAATATGTTCTGTTGTGGTTTTACCGGTTACTTCGCGTACAGCACGATTAAGATGATTGGGATGAACAGACAATCGTGAGGCGTAATCGTTTGCTGTACGCAGCTTGAGTGTATGCTCCATCGAATCTACCGGGAACTGTCGTTCCAGTAATTCCACAAAAAGCGAAACGATGCGCGATGCGGCATTGGAGTGTACATACGTATCGGCAGGACGCAACTTCAGCGCCTCATGAATGATGAGGTTCACATAGTTTCGCAGCAGATCATACTTATATATATAGTCTGAATCCCTCTCAGCGAGCATCTTTTGAAAGATCATGCTGATGTGACTCTCCTGCTTCTTATCAATGAAAAATACCGGGTTGCCACCAATCTGAAACAACGGCGATTCCAGAATACCCGGGTTGCCCTGCGTATGAATAAAGTCAGGCGTAAAGAGACAGAAATATCCGCCCTGTTTCTCGGATGTTGCTTCCCATGCATACGGCACTTGTGGATTAAAGAACACCAAAGCATTCCGGTCGATCTCGATCATCTTGTCGGCATAATGCAGATTGCCCTGGCCGATGATCAAGGATATCTTATAGTAATCTCTCCGGTTATAAGGTGCGTATTTATGGCATGGGCCGCGTGAGTATACATTGAAGTTACCAACCGCCTGGAAAGGGACATTCGACTGAGCCGGATACATGTTAGGGTTCCGTCTGTAAAAATCCTCCAGGGTCTCACTTTTTTGCATGATTGTAAAATTATAAAATTCAAATAGACATTTCCTAACGTTCTGTCGGGAACAAAGTGCCGCTCAGGCGGAAGTATAGGTCGTTACGCTGATGATAAACGCTTGTGAGCTGGTGAAGGAAGGATGAAATTAAAAGAGAAAGGAGCGAATTGGTGTTGAGTGGAAACCGATCGGTCTGATAAAAAATTTAACGCAAAGTTTGTTGTCGGATTCAACGAGTAAAGACTTACCCGACACTACCACGGAAATTACTTTCGGACTTTCCGTCTTCCCGACTTTCCGACCTACTCAATCTGCAACCATCATTTTCTACCGAAGTAAAAACGATGCGTCATAAACGCCAGTGGCAGACCTATCGCGATAATTAATATACTCACTCCTATAAACGCCTGCAACGGACGAAACGGCAACGGAGGAAGTTTAGTAAGTGGCAATACAATAAAGTTCATCACCAGCCAGATCACCACACCATATAGTATACCGGTTACAATCCTGTTCTTCTGCATGAACAGTAACCGCGGATATATAGTGAAGAACAAAATCGTCCAGCTGAAAGCTATGATATAGTGAAACACCAGGCCCCACACAATCATCGCAGTATCCGGCAATCCTTCTTTGCCAAATGCCGCTGCAGCAATGAACCGTAACACAGTCACCGGATTCTTCCCGGTTTGAATGGCAAAGCTGATAAATGCTGAAGTGATATCAAGCGTGCCGACAATCAGTCCCATCATGACAATGGTGCGCAGCACTCCACCGGAGTTTTGGGTTGAGGTCATGGTCATGAACGAATATACTTTTTTCAACGTGCTTCCACAACCCCGAAACTACTGGATGGATGTCGCAGCAGTCGCGTGAAACAACTGCTACGTGCATCCGCCAAACCAAGTCAATAACCTTTTTTACCTAGAGTATTGATATAACCAAGTACGATACAAAATGTCGCTTGTATGCTGCAAATATTGACCAGAGATAATAGTATTTTATCTCATCGGCTTTCGGTTCAAACATACCTGGTTGAACACCCGGCATGGATCAGTCCAAACGTTGAAGGATTCGCTTGGTTTGCCATACTTAAAACCTGTTTTTTGCCTGAATTTTAACCAGGATTGATATTATCTTATCTCGTCAATTGACATTTAATGAATAAATGTGAATATTTTGTACGGATTGAATTTTAGCGTCTTCCATGAAAATTCTGCCCTTCAAAATTCCAATGACATCACAGGAGTCTTTCCGGCTGCAGGAAGACCATGAGCGTCATTTTTATGATCACTTGCATCAGCACCCGGAAATACAACTTACACTCATCCTGGAGAGTGAAGGAAAGGTGATTGCCGGCGATTACATCGGCACATTCAAACCTGGCGATATATTTCTGATCGGCCCCAACCTGCCACACGTGTTCCGGAACGATGCCCGATATTATACCGATGATGAATCATCCATTGCTCATTCCTGTACTGTATTCTTTGAATGGCAGGCTTTCGGAGAAAAATTTCTTTCCCTACCGGAGCTTAAACGACTGCAGGAATTTACCAAACTATCTGAGCGTGGTCTCTCTGTTAAAGACCCCGTACGCAAGCACATTGCGCAGCTCATGAAGTTGCTATTCCGCACCAGCGAAATGGATCGGTTAATTGTGCTGTTGAAAATACTGAATATACTCTCGCAAACAGAAAATATCGATCCGCTGGCTTCGTCTGGTATATATAGTGAGCTTGACGAGATCGATGGAAAGAAACTGGCCGATGTATACCGTTTTACGATGAGTGAATATCATCGCAAAATACAACTGGATGAAGTAGCCGATGTTGCCAACATGACGACTAATTCATTCTGCCGGTATTTCAAGAAACGCACACGTAAATCGTATATCGACTTCCTCACCGAAATACGCATCGGGCAGGCACGCAAGCTGCTGCTGCAAAACGATCTTAGTATATCGCAGATATGCTTCGAAGTCGGGTTCAATAACCTCTCCAATTTTAACAGGAAGTTCAGGGAGCTTTGCGAAATTACCCCCACGGAGTTTAGAAAATTGCAAGTGAAGTGAAATTGTTTCCCACAGAAATCACAGAATAACACAGAATATAGTAGAACGCAATTATACAAAGTAGTATATAAGACGGAAAGTCGGGAAGTCCGAAAGCAATTACCGTGGTGCCTGGTTTACCACCCAGTAGCCAGCAGCTTGCAGCCAGCAGCCTTGTATCACAAAGTTCATCCCGCTGCTCCATCAAACCACGTCTTAAAGTCCTGAACTTTTTCGCGGCTTACGATGATCTCTTTGTCAAAATCCTGCAGCAGTGTAATCTTGAGGCGACTGTTGGAATATACCAGCACATCTTTAATTGCATTGATGTTCACGATAAAGGTGCGGTTAAGCCGGAAGAATACAGGTGGATCAAGTACTTCTTCCAGCGACTCCAATGTATAATCGATTATAAATTTCTTTTGCTGGTTAGTTACCAGGTATACTTCTCTTCCATCCGCATAGAACACCGCGATCTGATCGGCCGTTACGGAGCGAATGTGCTCTCCTACCTTTACCATAAAACGATTTTTATAGGTAGTAGTCTTCGGGTTGGCAAACACTTGTTGTATCCGCTGCGACTGATCGGCACTGATGCTGAACTGTTCGCGCAATACATTGAGCTTGTGAAGACTTGCCGAGAGGTCAGTGAATGTTATAGGCTTGAGCAGGTAATCAATACTGTTTACCTTGAAGGCATCGAGTGCAAATTCATTATAGGCAGTAGTAAAGATCACCGGCTTGCGCACCTGCACGTGCTGAAATATCTGAAAGCTCAATCCATCGGTTAACTGGATATCCATAAAGATGAGATCGATCGCATCCTGGTTTTCCAGTAGCCACGGCACCGTGCTCTTTACAGAATCAAATTGTGCCACAATTTCGATCGATGCATCGTATTTGTGCAGATACCGCTCCAGCTTTTCTGCCGCTGGCACTTCGTCTTCGATAATTACAACCTTCATGTTACACGTTTGTGACGATCGCTTCTTCAACCTTCAGCACAGGAATCTTAATATAGCTGTCCTGGTAGGCTTTCACTTGTATAAGGGGCCGATCGCTATAGAGGGAATACGATTTTTGCAACCGCGCAAAAGCTACTTTGCTCCCGGTATATGCGATCAACCTGTCATTCAATTTACTTTGCACCACCAGGTAATCGTCTTCAAGATAACAGTTTATGATAAAAGGCTCAAAGCGTGTTATGATGCTGTTGCGGATGATGCTTTCCAGCACAATCGGCAGCGACCCGGGAATAAGTCGCGCGTCATCGGAAGCGCCCTCCAATGTATACTCAAATTTCAATTGACCGAAATATTTCTCGTTGAGTATCCTGATGAGATTTTTTGCAGCTTCTGTTTCGGCTGCAAGCGGCACAATCTCCTGGTGGCGGTTAGTCAGCACATAGCGGTAGGCACTGGCAAGTGAATCAATATAGTCTTCGGCTTTATCTATATCGCGATACATAATACCGATCAGGTTCTCCAGGCTTTCGTATAAAAGATCGGGATTTATATCCTGCTGAAATTCCGTCATCTCCATTTCCAGTATTTCCCGCTGCTGCATTTCAGATTGCAGCTTCAGCGTATTCTCTTTCTGCAGGTAATAATGACTGAGGTAAAGCACATTATATAACAACGCTGTTACAGTAAATATAGCAACGAAGAGAGTCGTTTGTGTATTGCTCATGCTGAAACCCACCACGTATGCAAAATATAGTGTAAGGCATAGCATAACAAGCCCCACCGATATACAGGCAGAGGTAACAATCTGCAATGGCAGTATAAAGCGCACGGGATGTTCCTGCTCGTATTTCCGCATCATTAAAATGATCAGCCGGCAGCTTTCAAATGTTAAAGCCGTAAGCGCAATAAAGATATATACCTCCTGGCTGTTGAAAATTGCCTCCACCTGTGCCACGGCATTGTTGATCAGCAATACGAGCAGGTAAATCAGCACACCGTATACTACCGGTGCTACCATGCGGAAAACAGGATGATTGATAAAATATCGTTTCATCTGTAAATCAGGCTAATGTTAAACCGTGCGAATAATGTTTCTCCTGCGAAAGTATGGGAAGCCATACACTGAATTTTTCGTCATCGCGGATTTCGATCTTCCGGTCGGTGAACAACTGGTAGCGCTTCTGAATGTTCTCCAATCCTACATGAAAAGAAGTAACATGATCCATTACACCCGTCTTGGTATTCATCACACGCAGGTATGTATTATCCTGTGCTGTTATATATATAAAGAGTTTCTTGTCGTGCCGCATCGGGTTGTGTTTTACCGCATTCTCCACCAGCATCTGTAAAGTAAGCGGTGGTATCATGCTGTTCATAATTCCTGAAGGAAGATTGATCTCCACGTGCAATTGCTGCTGAAAGCGAATGCGCAGCAAATAATAATACGATTGCACAAAATCGATTTCTTCCTGCAACGATACATAGCGTTTATGCTGTGTGTTCAGAATAAACTGATACGTCTGCGCCAGCCGGCGAATAAATTGCTCCGCAGAGGGCAGGTCTTTGAACATGAGTGATGAAATCGTATTGAGGCTGTTGAACAGGTAATGGGGACTGATCTGGCTCTTCAACGCTTCAAACTGCAATTCCAGTTGTCGCCTGTCTCTGCGCATGCTGTCGAGCTGCGCGGTAGCATAATGCTGATACGAGAACAGCAGCGCATACACAACATTATATACAAACATCGATGTCAGCACCAGTATAATTACCTTCAGCACCAGGTCTTCATCGCGTACCGAGAAGCCCAGCCAGATAACGGCCGGCCCTGCTGCCGAGATCAGCGCGCGGCTGCAACCAAACAAGATCAATATCACGAGTGCTACATTGCTGGTATAACCGGCCAGCAATCGCGCAGCAAACTGCTGACTCCACGGTATCCACCCATCAAGCTTCCGGTTAACATAACGCAGGGCTAATCCTGTTATACATCCCAGCACCAGGCTGTAGATTATCCCTCCTCCATCTGTACCAACATCCGGAAATTTTTCAGTTTCACTAACATGCAGGTATACATAGAAGAGAAGGGAGGCAAGCGCCGAGAGCAACGCAACCGGCAATACTTTGCGTGCTCTATCATGCATGTGCATACGAAATATCGGTTGTGTCATGACTGCCGAATGTACCTATAAAAAAAGATTTACTCATCATGCAAAGGGCTGTAGCTGAAGTCCGGCATACGTGTTACTTAGTCAATGGCACGAAGTGCTTTTCCATAATAGGTTTCAGAGCCTATGGAACGTGCAGCATCGCGGTAAGCATCTTTCAAGGTTGTGCTGCCATTTTTTACTTTGGGCGCTGCGGCCAGCAGAACTTCGGTAGCATAATGATCTGACTCAATCGACTTAACAGTTTGCAGCACAATAATTGTCTGCGCATCGGTTAGTGAGTTTGTCAACGCCTTGTGCAACACCTGTTCTTTGTAGTGATCACTTCCCATCGCAGCACATAAGTTGAGCACACTGGTGTATTGCGCTTCCGTTAACCCCTGCTTGCGCAGCAGTGTCGAGAGTACGTCAGCGCGGTAGTGATCTGATTCGATCGAGCCAATGATGGTAAATGTACCCGACAGAATTTCGGGCGTAAGTTTTTTCCCCAGCATGTGATTGATCACCTGCGAGAGGTAATGATCAGACTCTATATCTGAAACCGTTTCGATCAAACGCTGATACGCTGCTTTCGAAATATTGGGCTTATCCAGCGCCTTGGTAAGAATTATTGTTTTGTAGTGATCAGACTCAATAGTCTTGGTAGTATGGATGAGCTCTGCCAGCGTAGCATCGCTGAAATTTGATTTGTTGAGCAGCGATGTAAGCACTTCGGTAATATAATGGTCTGACTCCATCTTGCCTGCTGTTTGCAGCACCAGGGCAATGTTTTCCGGTGTGGTTGATTCTCCTTCCAGCGCTTTCTTGATCACTTCGGTTTTGTAATGATCCGATCCTATGCCTTGTGTGGCCGCCAGCATGGCTGTGGCAGACTCTTTATTTTGCAAAAATCTGCTGGCGTTGGTTCTGAGAAATTCCGCTTTGTAATGATCGGAATCTACCTTGCCGGCAATCACTTTAATGATAGACGTATACTCAGAGGGTTGTACAGGCTTTTGTAAAAGTAAATTAGCATACTGCACACGCACATGGTCGTTCTCAATTTTGCCGATCTCAGCGAGCACAGCACTGGTACCGCCCTGTTTGTAAAACCGGTTCACACGGCTCTCGGCAGATATACCGGTGGAGCGCACGATCTCCGGAAGAATTTCCGACAGCCATGCCTTGCCACTGCTCTCCCAGGACGACAGCGTGCGGCCTTCATAATATTCTTTTTTCATTTTACCGCCTCCCAGCGATTCGATCACAATCGTGCGCTTGCTGCCAAAAACTGTCTTGCTTACTTCGAGGTAACCATCGTCTGACATATTTTTTATATCGCGATCGTCATCCGATACTTCGATCTTACCGCGCATTTCAATGCTGAACTCCGTGCCGTTGGTATTGGAAGTATAGCGGTAGCGGTTTTTACCGGAATTAACGGTGTAAGACGTAGCAGACTCACTGGAAGCGGACTGCTCCTGTGCGAGGGCTGGCTTTACGAGTACCAGGATCAAGGCTGTAAAAAACAGCGAAACAAAGGTTGAAGATGATTTCATGTACGGATATATTGGTTTGTAAGTGCTACAACGGTACAAGAATGGCGATTGGATTCAGCCTTATAAAGTGTATTGTACTGAACTGTAAAACGGGTGTAGTGAACCGTAGAAAAAACATACCGCACTTTCGTGCGATTTACCGTGCAATTTAAAACAAACGTTTTTCCTGTTTGCAGCACCTATAAATACCATGTCAGATTTTCTCTGATCACGCTGAAAGAAATGGTAGTACATATTTTTAGGTATTTTGTCTACTACAGGTCTAGCATTGTATATACTATATTGTATCTTAGTAAAAAATAAGGATTATGATCGGAAAACTTAGAAAGCGCATTGTATTGATCGAGGAAGACGACAGATTACGTGAGGGGCTTTGTTTTGCAATAGAACGCACGAGTAACTACTTTCTGGTAAATTCCTATAAATCGTATTCAGAAGCCATTAAGCTTATTAACCGCGATGGCCCCGATCTGGTGATTGTGGATATTACCGTATCCGATATGGATGGCATAAACGGATTGCGGTTCCTGAAGAATAAATATCCTGCCGATGTTGTTATTTTTACCAATGTAGAAGAAGCTTCCATCATCAACGATGCATTGAGCCAGGGCGTCAGCGGATATATTTTAAAAAACGTACCGCTAACCGATTTTATCCGTTCAATAGAACAAATTATCAATGGCGGAGCCGTGCTCAGTCCATCCATCGCCAAAATTGTATTGGAATTTTTCCACCTCAATCCCTATACACCGCTGTCTGATCGCGAAACAGACGTACTCAAACTTATCACACGCGGAAAAACATATTCTGAAATTGCTGCCGAGCTCAATATCGCCATAGAAACCTCAAAAACACATATCCGGAATATCTATCGCAAACTCAAAGTAAATTCAAAGTCAGAAGCTGTCAGAAAAGCGCTCAACGATAAGCTTGTTTCCGTTGGCGTAGACTAATTATACTGCCTCCTTACACAATTCAAAAAATCCGGTTTCTCATTGGGAAACTACGGGTATATATACGCCATTAATACTTCCTCAGGGAATACATTCTCCTTTTTCAGATAAGTATATTTCCGCAGCATGCCTTCTTGCTGAAAGCCTGCTTTTTTATAAAGCCGCAGTGCCTTCCCGTTCCCCA
This sequence comes from Ohtaekwangia sp., assembly GCF_036786105.1. Taxonomy (NCBI): domain Bacteria; kingdom Pseudomonadati; phylum Bacteroidota; class Cytophagia; order Cytophagales; family Fulvivirgaceae; genus Ohtaekwangia; species Ohtaekwangia sp. The sequence continues at coordinate 5,591 of NZ_DAIQRQ010000044.1, read as the reverse complement.
CACCGGCTTCTGGCCGCAAGCTACAGGCTGCTGGCAGTGAGTTGTAGAATTACGTGTCTGTTACAGAAAATAAACAGCTGTTCGGATGTTAATATAGTATCAGACAGGGATAATCGGAGTCCTATGCATTGAGAGCCCGGCTGTAACTTTGAACGTGTTTATGTGTGTACGTGTGTAAGTGCCTACGTTATGGTGCACTCCAGGTTTTTAACCTTAAACCTTAAACCTTAAACTACAGACACATACACACATAAACACTTGCATATATATAAACCAAACCAGAATAATTATGAAGATCAGATGGGAAGGTGTTTTTCCGGCTGTAACAACCAAGTTTACCAAAGACTATGCATTGGATTTTGATGCATTCGGAAAGAACATCGATCAGCAGCTTGCTGCCGGTGTAGACGGAATTATTATTGGCGGAACACTCGGAGAATCGAGTGTGCTGAACAATGACGAGAAGAATGCATTGCTGAAATATACTTTGGAAAGAGTGGAAGGAAAAGTGCCGGTGGTGCTTAACATCGCCGAAGGCTCAACACTCGAAGCCGTCAGGATTGCAGCGTCTGCCGCGAAAGCAGGTATCAGCGGACTGATGATGCTTCCGCCTATGCGCTATAAATCCGATCACCGTGAAACGGTAACGTATTTTAAAACGGTGGCCGAAGCAACCGATCTGCAGATCATGATCTACAACAACCCGGTAGACTATAAAGTAGACGTAACGCCGGATATGTTTGAAGAGCTGACTGCCTGCAAGAATATAGATGCTGTAAAAGAATCAACACGCGATGTGGTAAATGTTACCCGTATGATCAATCGCTTCGGCGATCGCTTCAGTATTATGAGCGGTGTAGATACACTTGCTATGGAAAGTCTCGTGATGGGCGCCAAAGGCTGGGTAGCCGGATTGGTCTGTGCGTTTCCTGCCGAGACAGTAGCCATCTATAAATTAGTAAAAGCAGGCCGCATTGATGAAGCCATTGCGATCAACCGCTGGTTTATGCCGCTGCTGGAGCTTGACACACACAGTAAACTGGTGCAGTATATAAAACTGGCAGAAGCAGAAGCCGGACTCGGTACTGAAACCGTTCGCCCTCCCCGCCTTACGCTGGTGGGCGCTGAGCGCGAAGCCATTTTGAATATCATCCGGCATGGAATAAAGAACCGTCCTGTGTTACCGGATTATCATACGCTGGAAAAAGTTATAGCATGAGTGGACTATCAGAAGACGATGTATTGCAACGCGCAGACAAAGCCTTTCAGGTATACCGGTATATATCGGCACAAAAGCGTGCTGCTTTCCTGCATGCTATTGCTGCGGAGATCGATAACCTGACGGACGACCTCATCCGCATTGCAGCAGAAGAAACATGCCTTCCGGAAGCGCGTCTGAAAAATGAACGCGGTCGCACCACGAATCAGTTAAAAGCCTTCGCGCAGTTGCTGCAGGCAGGCGATTGGGTACAAGCCACAATCGATACGGGCGATACGGAACGAAAGCCGTTGCCCAGACCCGATCTGCGCAAGATGCTTTTCCCGATTGGCCCGGTGGTGGTGTTTGGTGCCAGTAATTTTCCACTGGCATTTTCTACTGCCGGTGGCGATACGGCTTCTGCACTGGCGTCTGGCTGTACCGTTGTGGTGAAGAGTCACCCGGCACACCCGCGCACCTCTGCACTCGTCTCATCCGCGATACGCGAAGCCATCCGGCAGTGCGGGCTTCCCGGTGATATATTTCAGGAAGTAAGCGATACCAGTATAGAAGCAGGGCAGCGACTGGTACAGCATCGGCTAACAAAAGCTGTAGCTTTTACCGGATCCTTCCAGGGAGGTAAAGCACTTTTTGATCTTGCCGGCAAACGCGAAGAGCCAATCCCGGTATATGCGGAGATGGGAAGTATAAATCCCGTTGTATTGCTGCCCGGCATTGTGCGCGAAAGCGATACATTGCCCGCTACACTGGCATCGTCTATACTTTTGGGAGTAGGGCAGTTTTGCACCAACCCCGGTTTGCTCATAGCGCTGGATACCGATGGCTTTACATCATTCCTGCACAAGCTTGCCGCTGAGATGGCGCAGGCATCGCCGGGAAATATGCTGCACACGGGTATAGCAGCCGCCTATAAGCACAAAAAATCAGAAGCGCTTCATCAGAAAGGTGTACATACGCTCATCCAGGAGAAAACCGACACTACCGAGCGGCAAGGTGCTCCGGCACTGGCCCTGGTTGATGCACGCGATTTTATAGCGAATCCTATTCTGAAAGAAGAAGTATTTGGTCCTTACTCGTTGATTGTAAAATGCGAAGATGAAGAAGAACTGAAGCGCGTAGTGCAATCGCTGAAAGGACAGCTCACAGCCACCGTTTTCGGATTGCCACAAGAGCTGCCGGTATATCGCGAGGTGATAGGCCTGCTTCAGACCCGCTGCGGCCGGCTGATCTGCAACGGTGTGCCTACTGGTGTTGAGGTAACCAAAGCCATGCAGCATGGGGGCCCCTACCCTTCCAGCACCGACAGTAAATTTACATCTGTCGGTACCGATGCCATCTATCGCTTTGTGCGGCCTGTGTGCTTCCAGGATTTTCCGGAAGCATTGCTACCGCCAGAACTTCAGAATAAAAATGAACTCAATATCTGGCGATGCGTGAACAACACCTGGACACGTGCCGCCATTCAAACTTTTAATCTGCAACAAGCTTGAGGAAAACTTTTTTTTGCATCGATGCCCACACGTGTGGCAACCCGGTGCGGTTGGTAGCCGGTGGCGGCCCTGTTCTGCAAGGCAGAAACATGAGTGAGAAGCGGCAGCATTTTTTGCGTGAGTACGACTGGATACGAAAAGGACTGATGTTCGAACCACGCGGCCACGACATGATGAGCGGAAGTATACTATATCCTCCGACTGATTCTGCCAACGACATGGGTGTGCTCTTCATTGAAACCAGTGGATGCCTGCCGATGTGTGGACACGGTACCATCGGCACCGTAACCATCGCCATTGAAGAAGGACTGATCGTTCCGAAGACACCCGGTATATTGAAGCTGGAAGTACCGGCAGGACTCGTCACCATTGAGTATAAACAGGAAGGCAAGAAAGTAAAGTCAGTAAAGATCCGGAACATCAAAGCATATCTGGCGGCAGAGAATATAACAGCCGCGTGTCCTGA
>NZ_DAIQRQ010000044.1:0-2316 GCF_036786105.1 Ohtaekwangia sp. | reverse complement strand
TCCGGAACATCAAAGCATATCTGGCGGCAGAGAATATAACAGCCGCGTGTCCTGATCTGGGTGAGCTTACACTCGATGTATCATACGGTGGTAACTATTATGCCATTGTAGATGTGCAACCTAATTTTCCGGGGCTCGAACATTTCACTGCCGACCAACTGATCGGCTGGAGCCGTGCGCTGCGCAAGAACATCAACGCGAAATATACGTTCGTGCATCCGGAAGATCCCACTATCAACGGATGCAGCCATATACTCTGGGCGGGCAAAACGATCGATCCCACTTCTACAGCACGCAATGCTGTGTTCTATGGCGACAAAGCAATAGACCGCTCTCCCTGCGGCACCGGCACTTCTGCGCGACTCGCGCAATGGTATACCAAAGGAAAACTGAAGAAAGGTGAAGCCTTCATACACGAAAGCATTATCGGCTCCAAATTTACCGGGCGCATCGAAGAAGAAACCACGCTGCAAGGCAAACCCGCCATCATCCCCAGCATCGAAGGCTGGGCCATGGTAACCGGCTACAACACCATCATCCTTGACGATGACGATCCGTATGTACACGGTTTTCAGGTGATATAGGTAAGCTTTAGGCTGAAAGTTTAAAGTTTAAGGTTTAAAGTTTAAGGTTTAAGGTTCAGGGTTTAATGCTCCAGGCACGACTGGCGTACACACCTAAACACAAAAACACGTACACACAAACCAACTCCAACACCTCAACACACCAACACTCCAACACTTAAAAAAGATATGAAAAACATTGCCATCATCGGCGGGGGAATTATAGGGCTTAACGCAGCATACTATCTGTCGAAAGCGGGACACGCTGTTACTATATTTGATCAGGGAGATTTGATTGATAACTGCTCCAGCGGAAATGCCGGCATGGTAGTACCCAGTCATATTATACCGCTGGCTGCACCGGGCATGATTTCAAAAGGTATACGGTGGATGTTCAACGCACAAAGTCCATTCTATGTAAAACCGCGATTGAATGGCTCGCTCATAAAATGGGGATGGCAATTCTACAAGCATGCCACGCAACAACATGTTGATCATGCTATACCAGCACTGAAAGACATCAGCCTGCTGAGCAAAGCCCTGTATCAGCAAATGGTGCGCGACAATCCGTTCGACTTCGGTTATGAAGAGCGTGGCCTCATGATGCTCTACCAGACAAAGGAGACGGAGAAAGAAGAAGCAGAAACAGCACACATCGCCAACCGGCACGGCATAGAAGCACATATACTCTCTTTGCAGGAGATACAAAAGATGGAGCCCGAAGTAAAAGTAACGGCTCGTGGCGGAGTATATTTCCCGGGCGATGCACACCTTGTGCCGCATCAGCTGGTGAAGAACCTGGTCGACTATCTGCAAAAGCGAAGTGTGATCATCCGGAAGCATACCGCTATCACGGATTTTACAGTGAACAGAAATCAAATTGACGGCATCAGTACCGGTCATGCGTCATTGCGCTTTGATGAATATATACTTGCCACCGGTGCGTGGTCTGGGCTGTTCGCTTCAAAGCTGGGTATAGATATACCCCTGCAGGGTGGCAAAGGTTATAGCTTCACGCTCGACCCGGTTCAAAAAAATATACGCATTCCTTCTATCCTGCTGGAAGGACGCGTAGCCGTTACCCCCATGGGAACATCGCTGCGCTTTGGAGGCACGATGGAGATCAACGGTATAGACCGCTCCATCAACATGCATCGTGTAAAAGGAATTGTCAACACTATACCGGCGTATTACCCGGAGATGAAAGTAGAAGTGCCGAAGGAAAATATAGTGTGGCGAGGGTTGCGTCCTTGCTCCCCTGACGGACTTCCGTATATAGGCCGCTCGTCACGGTATAAAAACCTGATCATTGCCACCGGCCACTCCATGATGGGCCTCAGCCTTGCCCCCGGCACCGGCAAACTGGTAGAAGAATTGGTGCAGGAAGCACCCACCAGTATTTCCTTGAAAGCTTTCGATCCGGAACGATTTTCTTAACCGCTACTAGTTACAGTTATTGTTGTGAGATATACTCACAGTCCGGGTTCCTTCAATCGTTGCTGTATGGGCCACCTTGGCGTTATTCTTTGCGCTTTGATATAGGTTAATCAAACTCGCGCGGTAATTTTCCACTTGCTTATAGCAAAAGTGCAGGCGCGCGAAAGATAAAAACTGAAATCCTGTTGTGCCGCCAGCGGCACAACACGGTTTCAGCTTTACTACTATATCTTCCCCGGGTTTCGCTGGCGAAACCCGGGGAAGATTATCAAGGGTGCGTCTGCGAGTTTGCAAAAGCGTAAAATTAACTTCGTAC
>NZ_DAIQRQ010000102.1:0-11048 GCF_036786105.1 Ohtaekwangia sp. | reverse complement strand
GAGGAATAACTGCCCAATAAGTTTTCTGCTATAGGATGATGTGTTGCTATAAAAAGCTCACGCAAATTTGATTACATGCGTATGCCTTAGAATAGGGGATATAGTTTGCTCGCGGTTTGTGACACAAAAAATATATATAGGCCTTTTATGATATTGTATGTGTTTTTTTGTGACATTTAGCTTCGTTTATATGAATAGTATATATGTATAACCTGACCTGCCGTCTGCACCCTCTGCGGATTATGCCTTCGTTGTTGCCAGTAAAGGAGTTCTCACCCAAGGAACTTCATGAATTCCGATGTCTCCCGTTTCAGCTTCAGGTCAGTCTTTTTTCTTTACAACAATAATTTAAGAATACATGATGTTATCTTTACCTGCCAGGATCGTATATATAGCAATAGCATGCTTTGCTGTATGGGATGTAGGCGCGCAGAATTCTTCAGAGCCTCCTAAAATTATACCGCCAACGCCCAACGCAGCAGCGTTTGCCAAATATGGAAATATTCCAATCTCAACTTACACGGGCGTACCTGAAATTTCAATCCCCCTATATGAGATAAAAGTGCGGGATATTTCTGTCCCCATTTCACTAAGCTATCATGCCTCCGGGATCAAGGTCGCGGATGAATCAAGCAGAGTGGGCCTCGGGTGGGTTTTGAACGCAGGAGGCGTAATCAGCAGAAATATTATTAATAGGGACGATTTTGAGGAGGATGTTACCGGGTATTTGAGCCCCAACAATATTGCTCCGGTGTTACCACTCTTCCATACCGCAGATGGGGTAACTCAATGTGCGCAAGGTGGTACAAATCTAACAATGATGAGTGGAGAACAATACGATCTTACAAAATTTATCCTTGGTTCTTCCTGCGACTTTGAGCCTGATCAATTTACATATAATTTTTTGGGGGAATCTGGAAATTTTGTACTAACCCGTGACAAAAAACCTATCCTGCAAAGAAATGAAAAAATCCGGATACGGTCAACAACGCTCAATAATAAACCTACCTGGGAGGTAACTACAGCCAATGGAACCGTCTACAAATTTGAAGCGTTCGATTATTTCGAGCCTTCCGATAACATGCCGGGTAATCGTCAACAGATCACTTCGTGGTATTTAACCAGCATTATATCAGTCCAAGGCGAACAGGTTACCTTTACATACCAGACCTATAGTGCTTTTACCCGCCCGGTGGGCTCTCAGTATGAATTTAATGAGTCTACTATTATATCGTGTCCGGGCGATAATGCCTATATACCACGTCCGCTCTATCCGCCGCCCTACATACCCAAACAAATTCCGGCCAGGAATTATACTTCAGTTTCATTGAGCCGGATAGATTGGAAAAACGGTTTCGTAAAATTCAATTATGCAGATGACCGTAAAGACATACAAGGTGACGTTCGTCTCTCCTCCATCCAGGTATTTAGCCTTAATGGCACGGTACCACTCCAGGAATTTGTTTTCGACCAGGATTATTTTGTGAGTCCGACATACGGCAGCGAGTTTACCGTTGATGTTCCTGTTAATTTTACCCTGAAACGGTTGAAGCTGCGTTCCCTGATGCAGAAGTCAGGAACCGATCCGAACCTGCAGCCCCTGAAACATTCTTTTGAATACTATGAAGACGAGTATTTAACACTGCCTCCTAAAAATTCGTATGCAAGAGATCACTGGGGATATTACAATGGCAGGCATTCCAATACATCGTTGATCCCTTCCTTCCAGCGTGTAACGGATGTAAATACGGATGCATCAAAACAGCAGATGTATCAGGACGCGATAGGAATTATGGGGCCGGAGCGAAGCCCGTCCAGCTATCATGCCTCTGCGTTTAGCCTGAAACAGATTACATACCCCACAAAAGGCCGCACAACGTTCTACTACGAGTCGAACGATTACAACGTGGATGAGCTTGATCCATTATCTCAGCCGGAGTCATATTCAATTCAAACGCCAGTGATGTATGACGGAAGAAATAAAGGCCAGGTTCAAAGTGTTATACTGGATCTGACGAACGAGTATGTTAATAAAGCCGGCAAAACCATTCCGATAGAATTTAGCGGTGTGTTTCGGGCGAAAGGACCCTGTAAGAATATTGTAGGTATAGCCGGTATATATTTTGAACTGTATCACGAAAACGGCACCAGTCCTATATCCCACGTGGATCTATCCATGCAGAACTGTCAATCACAGAACGACCAGGTTTGCATTTATTGCGATAACAGCAACCAGTCCATGAGCCCGGTATTCAGTTACAAGAATACGTATATTTTGCCTCCCGGCAAGTACCGGTGGGTAGCGTATATACCAGGAGGCGATACACAATTTGAAGATATTGTGGGCAACTATACCTGGTGGGCAGACGCGAGAAAACAACCTCAAGATAACGCTCTCAATATGTATGCCATAGCCGGGGGTATTCGAATCAGTAAAATTGAAGACTATGATCCGGAAAGCACAGGCAAAGCCAATGTTCGGACGTATGACTACCACTATACTACGGATGTCGATAATGACGGTGTAAAAGAAATACACTCCTATGGCAGAAAAATGACCGATCCATCCTATGGCTATATCGAAGCAGACTGGCAAAAACTGGTTAGCCGTTTGACTAAAGAAGTAATAATGTGCACGAAAGTCTATCACGTTATTTATGCTGCCGATAGCAATATTCCATTAACAAATTCGCAGGGTAACTTTGTGGGGTATGATAAAGTCACAGAAAGGTTAGGAGAAAACGGGGAACTGGGATATACGGAATATCAATTTGAAAATCATAGTGATGATGTAAAGCACTATTGGTATCCTTATTCTGATTATGTCAATACAGTACCCTTGCGGCCGCCATCACATCCCACTACTTCGTACGATCGCAACGGTATGATGACTCTGAAAAGGCAATTTGATGCGAGTGGTAAACTGGTGCATTCCATTGAAAATACGTACGACTCAAAGTATGCCGTTGTTCAGTTTGGAATGGAGTACAGAAGTATCCAAACAGACCAGGATGCACCTACAGACGAATTTCAATGGGGACATCCAGGCTCTGCAACGATCATGCTGGTATATCCTGCTATGAAAAGTACTTTTCCTTACCTGAAGAGTTCGGTTGAGGTTAACTATAAGGATGAAATGGAGGTGAGTAAAACTACGGAATATTTCTACGACAAAGAGGAACATTTGCAACTCACAAAAATGGCGGTGAACGAGAGTAACGGCCACAAGACGATTACCACTATAAAGTATCCGGCAGACTATACCGATGCGCAGGCAGGCAGCACCGTGATGGCCATGAAGGGTGAGAAATTTATGCATGGAAATGCGATTGAGACGACCGTGCTGGATGAAGCACCAGACGGAACACGAAAAATAAAGAAGAGAGATTTATCGCTGTTCTCAACCTTCGGAAACCTGGTTCTTCCCACGGAACAGGCATTCCTCAAAGCCGATAAATCTTTACCGGTATCGTCTGTTCCGGCTTATCAGCCGGCGAGTGCGTATGATCCGCAATTTTACAAGCGATCATTTGCTATAGCGTACGATGCCAACGGCAACATCCAGACTTTGCAAAAGCGTTCCAACTATAACACCGTTATGCTCTGGGGATATAACCAGACTTTCCCCATTGCCGAGATAAAGAATGCCAATACAGCAGACGTTTTTCATACTTCATTTGAAGAAGATGGTGTTGCGTTTACAGATGCCGGCAATGCCAGCCAGGCCTTTACCGGCACCAAAGTACTGAACGCATCAAGCTATACTTTTCCATCCTCCTATGCGCCTGCAGCAGGTTCTTTCATGAGTTATTGGTATTGGGCAAATAACAAATGGAATTTCAGTGGTATAATTCCATTCCAGCGGACTATAACTATTTCCGGAGATCGCCTGGATGAAGTGAGGGCTTTTTCCAAAGGCGCATTCATGACAACCTATACATTCGATCCCATGTATGGTGTTACTTCCAGAACGGACGAAAATAATATAGTAACCTATTATCGCTACGATGCTTTTGGGCGCCTGAGTGTTGTAAAGGATCAAAACGGTAAGATTTTGAAGCAGTATATATATCACTACAAAGACTAATCTTTTACCAATGAATAAAATGTTTTATTTCGAACATCTTCCCGCTAAGCGATACGTTGGTAAAGGGAGTATAGCAATACGGTTTTGTATTGCGCTCTTTATCATCGGGCTCTCATCAGACCTGCTGGCACAATCGGTGAGTGCGCCTTACAATAATCCGTGTGTTGGATCGCAGACTGTATTTACCGTATCGGCCTACAATTGCACAGGCGGGTACTCATGGGGTATAGCGGGAGCCACAAGAGGAGTGGACTATACCGTGATTGGCGATTCCAATTCACCGGCTTTTCGCGTGCAGTGGAATAAACCGCTGACGGGTATATCGGCCTCCTGTAATTATTACAATTGCACCACCGGGCCGCAGACTATATCCGGCAATGCATACTCGGCTTCGTTCAATGTAATAGAGAGTGTTACTCCCGCGGTGAGCATAGCGATGAACACGTCTTCCTATTGCACGGATAATAACCTGGTATTTACCGCCACACCAACCTATGGAGGGTCTTCGCCTTATTACCGCTGGAAGGTAAATGGCACCATCGTCAGCGAAGGGTATACCAATACGTTTTCTTCCAAATTTCTGATGTATAACGACCAGGTTTCTGTGGACATGACTTCCAACGCATCCTGTGTTACCACCACCCTTGCATCTTCCAACGCAGTAACAATCAATTATCAAAACCCGGCTATAGATCCTACCGGTACTGTAAAGATTTGTTCATCCTGTACCCAGCATATACAGGCTCCGGCCGGTTATTGGTATCAATGGTATATGAACGGTCAAACCTACCTCGATCCAACGACTGACCGCAATGAAATCATGGTGAGCAATGAAGGTACATACGCTGTTAAATTCAAGGTTAACAATTGTCTGGCGCAATCAACCCAACTGACTATAATCAAAAATAAACTGCCCATCGTAAATGCCTGTGCCGACATCACACTGAATTATCCCGGCAGCGCGGCAACCCTTACAGGAACGGCCACTGACCCGGACGGAACGATAACCTCTGTTTTGTGGCGACAAGCATCCGGATCTACTGCGATTACAAAAAGCGGAGACGAAACGTATACGTTATCTCTGAAAGACCTTTCTCCCGGCTACTATGTTTTTGCCCTTACGGTAACAGACGATTTTGGAGAAACTGCTTCTGATTATGTTGCCGTCAAAGTAAACGGACCACCCAACAACTATAATTATGTAATTACCAATTCACCGGTTTCAGACAAAACCACTACCGGAACACCCATTACTGAAAATAATATCGCATCATTAACGGTAGACGACAGGCAGCAGGTAATAGAATACTTTGACGGTCTTTCGCGCCCCATGCAGACGGTAACCACGCAGGCTTCGCGCAATAAAAACGATGTAGTGGTTCCGGTTGCTTATGACGATCAGGGCCGCGAAACGAAAAAATATTTGCCCTATACCGATGGAACAAACGGTACGTATAAGACCGATGCGCTAAAAGACCCCTTAACACAGCTCACTTCGGAAGCCGATATATACCACTCCGGCAAGCAGTATAAATTTTACCAGACTGCTGCCAATGTTTCGGGTGATAATTATCCGTATGCAGCGCGCGTGCTCGAGGCCAGCCCGCTCAGCAGGGTGTTAAAGCAGGGAGCACCCGGTGAAGCCTGGCAACCGGACCCCGACCCCTCGGTAACAACCGACCACACCATGAAACTTGATTACACCTTCAATGCGGAGGGCGAGGTTATCCTTTTTGACTATGATGAAAATACAGGCGCTGTAATCTTTACAAAAGACAATGCGCTTCAATATTACCCGGCCAACGAACTCTTTGTTACCAGAACAACCGATGAAAACAACCACGATGTGCTGGAATATAAAGACAAAAAGGGACGCGTAATCCTGAGAAAAGTAGCGTATAAAATTGAAGCCGGTGTTACGCAGTATACCGAAACATACTATGTATATAACGATCTCGATCGTTTGGCGGTAGTGCTTCCGCCCGAAGGTGTTAAAGCCGTAAGAGCAAGTATCAATTAAACGTATTGACATGATGAAGACAATTATACTTTTATTTATAGTATGGGTTCCGTTCCTGCTGCAGGCCCAGAACATAACCTCTGCTACACTCAGCTGGCAGGTCACATCCGTTACCGATGTAAACACGGGCGATATACTGTCAACCGGTGGCGATCAGATTATTTCACACGCGAATAAGTCTGTCGAATGGAAAGACAGCCAGGGCAATGTAAAATATACCTATACAGTAAATACAGTCAATGGCACCTGGAGCAATGTGAGCAACAACGGCTCTGTTATTTACCAGATCACTGCAAATGGCAAAGTTGGTACCATCGCTTTTGTAAGATCAGGCAGCGAAATCACCATACGTATACTCCTGTTGAAGGAAGACGGAGAGGATATTCCGGATATGTATGAATTTAAAATTACAGGCATTACTACACGCTAACTTTCGTTTGACAATATGCGATCTATTCTACCTACTTTCTTTTCAGGTATACTGTTGATAAGTATACTGTGGAGTGCTCCCGCGTCAGCGAAAGGGGAGGCTCCTGTAGTGGATGCCGTTCCGGATGCTGTTGAATTTGCAGCACTGAAAGCAATCTACGATAACCTGGGCGGTGCCAACTGGACCAACAAAACAAACTGGCCCGCAAGCGGCAGCTGGCCATCTTCTGCTACCAGTGCCCAGTTCGGTACCTGGTTTGGTGTAACCGTAACCAATGGCGATATAACTAAAATTGTATTGAGCTCGAACAACCTTGTTGGAACGCTGCCATTGGAAATTGGCTCCTTAAAAGCCGTAACGATATTTAACATGTATGGCAACGCCGGCATAACAGGTTCTATTCCTGCTGCCGTGGGGGGTATGACTTCACTGAGGGAAATATATCTGTACTCCTGTGGTTTGAGTGGAAATATACCCTCAGATCTTTTTAACATTGCCGGTTTACAGATCGTATATGCAGACCATAACAATTTAAGTGGCAGCCTTCCGGCTTCGCTGGTAAATGCCACCGCGCTGACAACCCTGGTGTTGCATGAAAATGATTTAACGGGTAGCATTCCATCCGATATAGGAAACCTGAAATATTTAACCACTTTATCACTGCATCACAATAACCTGAGTGGTACGATTCCTACTTCAATGGGCAGTCTTTCAAACCTGGTATACCTGCTTTTGCACGTTAACCAGCTTAGCGGAAGTATACCTTCTTCATTGGGAAATTTGAGTAAAGTAGTACAGTTTTATCTGAATAATAACAACCTTACCGGAAGTATTCCGTCTACGTTAGGAAACCTCGTTAGTGTGCAATACTTCTATATCTATGCCAACAGGCTTAGCGGCGAAGTTCCGGCCAGCCTGGGGAATATTACCAAAGTCAGGTACTTCTATATAAACGATAACCAGCTTACCGGTACGCTGCCGGCAGAACTCTCCAAACTCACGCAGACCGTAACGTTCTATGCCTATAACAATAAGTTCAGTGGTGTTTTACCTGCTGCATTATTCAACGGCTGGGTAAATCTGTCTATTCTGAATATATCAAACAACCAGTTTTCCGGCGATTTCCCAGGCTCAATCGCTACATGTCGGTCGCTGGCAAGTTTTGCTATCAGTAAAAATCTGTTTAGCAGTCTTCCGTCAGGCTTGCTTAACCTGAGCGTGCTGGTTTCATTGACGGCCAACAACAATGAGCTAAAAACACTTCCTGACTTTACCACGCATGTAAACAAGGCAAATTTAACGTTGAATGTTTCGTATAACCGCCTCGATTTTGGGTCACTCCAGGCACTCGTGGGTACCGGTATAAAGTCTGTTACCAGTACACCGCAGAATAACATTCAGGATGTGCAGTTCATAACGCCTGCAACAGGCGCATCGCTGGTTATACCCGGACGCGCTACCGGTACAAACGGAACCATGGTTTGGGAGAAGCTGCAGGCGAGTGGTGCCTGGACGAATATAAACAGCCAAAATGAAAATACTACCCAGTCAAGTTACAATAAGAGCTCATTTGCGCAGGGCGATGAAGGTACCTATCGCTTCCGGATGACCAATACATCTTTTGCAGGTGTAACCATACAAAGTGATCCCGTCAAGGTGAAAACCAAAGCCGGTTTTGCCCTCGACAACTGGGCCTATCAATATAAATACGATGACCTCGGCCGATTGACCCAAAAGAAAATTCCGGGTGCCGACTGGGTATATATGGTATATGATGATAACGACAGGCTGGTAATGACACAGGATGGCGAACAGCGAAAAACAAACCAGTGGCTGGTTACGAAATACGATGTGCTGAACCGCCCGGTAATCACAGCAATCTATACCCACCCGGCAGCCGTTGATCAGCCCGCTATGGCAGCATTGATCAGCACCACCAGCTTCAATGAAAGCTATGACGGTACTTCTGGTTTTCACGGCTATACAAATGTTGTGTTCCCAACGGATGTAACAAAGCTGGATGTTCAGACCGTGACGTATTACGATTCATACGATTTTAAAAACCTGTTGAACGATGATCGCTATAATTACAAATCGGATGAATTGGCAGAACAGTATAAATATGATGCGGGCGGTAATAGCTTTCCAGGCGTTGTTGGACAAATAACGGGTATCAAAAGCAAGGTATTGGGGAAGGGAAACTATATTATAGCGGCCACTTACTTTGACGATAAATACAGAATTGTGCAGGTTGTAGCAAACGATATGCACGGCGATTTTGATCGCACCACAAGTGTGTATGACTTCATTGGCAAAACCCTGAAATCCAAAACTACGCATACCGATTATTCCGTGAAGTGGACCAATGTAGTTAGCCCTGCCGTGGTGGATAAATTAACAAACACCTTGAGCAAAGCAGGTGGCACAGATGGATGGAACGCTGGCGCATCATCGGTGCGGGTGTTGCCTGCCGGGCAGGATGGCTGGGTGGAAGTAACAGCAACAGAGCTAACCAAGAACCGTATGGTTGGTCTTGCTTCGTCTGATCCGGATGCCAATTTTACAAGTATGAATTACGCGCTATACATGGCGAATTCCAGTTATAGCGTTCAGACTTACGAAAGCGGTGTAAAACGCTATAATGGAACCGGGCTCAATACGGGCGATGTATTTCGCGTAGAGCGTAAGGGAACAACCGTTACCTACCGGCAGAACGGGAAACTGATAGCAACCTCTGCTGCAGCTTCTACTACAGACTTGCGCGTAGACGCATCGTTGTATTCGTCAGGCGCTACACTGGCCGATGTACGGGCGTCTTTTGCAGCGCGCAGCACCAGTATAACGCGTACGTTTACATACGATCATGCCGGAAGACTGCTTAAAACATGGCACCAGGTAAACAATGGCGACAATATAGTGCTGGCAGAGAATACCTATAACGAACTCGGCCAGCTGGTAACCAAAAAGCTTCACTCCGAAGATCAGGGAAATTCATTCAAACAACACGTGGATCTGCGCTATAATATCCGCGGCTGGCTTACGCGCATCAATAACTCCGATCTTACACCCGATCAAACCAACGATCCCCGCGACCACTTTGGTATGAACCTCTCCTACAACGAAGTCGTTACCTCTATGAATAACGATCCTCAGTTCAACGGAAACATAACTGCTATTCGCTACAGTAACAACCAGGGTTTTGGCGATGTAAAGGAGCATGGGTATACGTTTGCCTATGACCCGATGAACCGGATCAATGCAACCAGCTTTAGGCAAAAGCAATCGTCTGACTGGACCTTGCCTCAGTATACTGATGCAAGTGGCATTCATACCACGGATGCCATGAGTGAGACTGGTTATGACTATGATTTGAATAGTAACCTGATGAAACTAACCAGAAAGGGTAAAGACGGTGCAACGATCGATCAACTTACCTACAATTACGGAACCGGACAGGCTGCGACCAATCAATTGCTAAGCGTAAGCGATGCGGGAGATCTGAAACAAGGCTTTGCCGATGGCAACACCATTGGTGACGACTATGCTTATGATAACAACGGACGAATAACAATCGATAAGAACAAGGATGTAGCTGCCGTCACATACAATCACCTGAATTTACCGGCACAGGTAACGAAGGTAAGCGGAGAGTATATCAAGTACATCTACGATGCCGTGGGCAGAAAGCTGGCCCAGCAGGTGTATACCAGTGCCAACGTACTCACCAAACAAACAGACTATGCCGGCGAATTCTTCTATGAAAATGATACCCTGAAATTTATTAATCATGAAGAAGGCCGCATCGTGATGACAGGCACGACTCCGGAGTATCAATATCATTTAAAAGATCACCTGGGCAACGTGCGCGTTACATTCACGTCAAAGGATTTGTCGGAAAGTGCAACGGCTACCATGGAAACGCAGAATGCTGCAAACGAGCAAGGCAAGTTTCTCAATTATACGGAAGCAATAATCGTTAACCAGGTACTGTTTGATCATACGCACAGAATACCCGGTAACCAAAACCAGGCTACCTATTACTCCACACGACTCACCGGTGGCAACACCAACGCCGTATATGGACTGGCTAAATCGCTTAGCGTAATGCCGGGCGATGTAATTCGTGCCGAGGTATATGCCAAGTATATAAATCCGGACAAGCAGCAGTGGTCTCAAACGTTGCGTGATTTTCTCACGGCTATTAATTCTGTGCCGGTTCAGTCTTCTGCGATTGCTGATGGCGGAGCTGCGGGCAGTATTGGCGGTAGCAGTTTCCCTTTTACCGGGTTGCTTTCACGGGCTAACGATACAGGCACAGGGCCAAAGGCGTATTTGAATTATCTTATCTTCGATAAGAATTTCAAGTTTCTCGATGGCGGTTATAAACGCCTTTCGGATGCTCCGAACGAAAAAGGCCAGAATGTTGACCACGAATTGCTATATTTCGATGGTATTCAGATCAAGGAACCCGGATATGTGTATATTTATCTGAGCAATGAAAATGAAACTCC
>NZ_DAIQRQ010000043.1:34407-45380 GCF_036786105.1 Ohtaekwangia sp. | reverse complement strand
TTGCATTTACTTACCGGGTGCTGATCGTATACCTCCGGGTATAGCGTTTCAAAATCAGCTCCGCTGCAAATATATACTTTATCTACACGCCAGCTTTCGCGTGCTGTTTTAATCAACGGCATATCGATCTCGGTAACTACATGGCCGAACTTGATTATGAGGCCATATTTCTCTTGTAGCCATAAGGGTATTCTGCGGATGGCTTCGCGTGCATATACTGTTCCTTCCGTCTCGCTCCACAAGCCGCCTTTCAGGTTCAACTTACGAACTGCCGGTGAGCGTTTAATAATTTCATCGGCCGTGATCAATGAACATTTATAGGCTGTACCTTTATATAGATCTATAAATTCGTTCAGCACGTTCCACTCATCTTCGTGATAAGCCAGGTGAAGCGATCCATTCGGTTTCATCCAGAAGCCAGCCTCTTTCGATATTTCTTCCCAATGCTGTCGCGCACGCAATGCACGGTCAAGGCCAACACCCGGCTCTTGTCCTATCGGCCACACAAGTCCGAAGTTTCGCACGGAAGCACCGATAGCAAACTGCTCGCGTTCGAACAACACAACTTTATATCCTTTACGAAGTGCCATGTATGCATGGGCAAGTCCTACGATGCCGGCACCAACAATGGCGATATCTGCGGAACGATCCATATCTTCTTTCGTTTGATACATAAGAAGTTCGCAACTGTAACTTCCGGCTGTAAAGTTATTCCAAAAGTTCGTGCCAGCGCCATGCCGGTGAGCCGGTAAAGTTTATCGTTTTGTTAAGGTTGTTCCTTACCTTTTTTCTTACAACATTTAACTATAAACTTTGAAACCTGAACCGGATACATGTGGTCTAATTTTCATACACACAGTAATTATTGCGATGGCAAAAGCCCGATCGAAGACGTTGTTCGTAAGGCGGAAGCACTCAATATGATCAGCCTTGGTATATCATCGCACGCACCGGTGCCTTTCCCCTGCCAGTGGTGCATGAAACCGGATGCTCTCGAAAATTACCTGCGTGAGCTCAATGTATTAAAAGGAAAAACATCGCTCGAACTATACAGCAGTCTGGAGATCGATTTTATACCGGGAGTAATCTCTCCCAGCGATTTCCGCAGTAAGCTGGATTATACAGTAGGCTCTGTTCATTTCGTAGAGAAATTACCGGATGGCACTCGCTGGGAAATCGATGGACTTCATACACTCTTTCTCGAAGGATACGAAAAGATTTTTCGAGGCAACATTCGCGATACGATTGAACGCTACTATGAGCTAACACGTGAAATGGTTGCAACCGCCTGCCCTGCCATTGTAGGCCATCTCGACAAGATCAAGATACAAAACATCGATGGCAAATTTTTCGATGAGCGCGATACCTGGTATCAACAGGCGGTGAAGAAGACGATCGATGTCATTGCCGACAGCGGTGCTATCATTGAAGTAAACACACGCGGTATATACCAGAAAAAATCCACCACTACTTACCCTGGTCCGTGGATACTGGAGTATATACTGCACAAAGGTATACCGGTTACGCTGAGCAGCGATGCGCATCATCCGGATGATCTTATCAACCAGTTTTCAGTCACGGCATCTCTTCTGTTAACCATTGGATTCAGAACATTAACCCTATTACATGAAGGCCGCTGGCAATCATTCCGCTTTGATGAGCAAGGTATCATTATCCGCTGAGCATCCAATTACCCGGTGGCTGCGACAGACCAACGCGGTGGGGTTTACCCTTTATACTTCGCTGGCCGCGTTCTGTCTTTACACATGCGTCTATGCATTTCGTAAAACTTTTGCTGCTGCTTCGTTTGATGGTATAGTGTATTGGGGGGTAAGCTATAAAGTGTGGCTGGTCATCTTCCAGGTAGTGGGCTATGGTACGTCTAAGTTCATTGGCATCAAGGTAATCTCGGAGTTGAAAGCACAGGCACGTTCTACCGGTATACTCATACTCACGGGTATAGGCGGTATATCCTGGTTATTGTTTGCCATCATACCGGCTCCTATTAACATTATATTTCTCTTTACAAACGGTTTGCCGCTGGGCATGATCTGGGGCATGGTGTTCGGCTACCTGGAAGGGCGCAGAATGACGGAAGTATTGGGGGCGGCTCTGTCGGTAAGTTTTATTTTTTCTTCGGGTCTGTGCCGCTCTACAGGTGCTTATCTCATTCGCGACTGGCATATTTCAGAAACGTGGATGCCCTTTATGGCGTGTTGTATTTATACTATACCGCTATTGCTATTTCTATACCTGCTCGATAAGGTTCCACCACCTTCTGCGCGGGATGAGCAATTGCGAACACGCAGACAACCTATGAATGTATCGGAGCGAAAGAAATTCATCCAGGCATTTTTACCAGGCATCGTGCTTTTTGTGCTTTGCTATATGTTGCTCACCATTTACCGCGACTTTCGCGATAATTTTTCAGCGGAGGTGTGGAAGTCGCTGGGCTATGGTAACTCACCACAGATATTTACTACCACCGAGATACCCGTGGCTATCGCAGTGCTCGTCATTATGGGCAGCATCATGATCATCAGGAACAACAAGCTTGCGCTGATGGTCAATCACCTGATCATCGCTGCCGGTATGGCCCTGATCGGCACCAGCACCCTTTTGTTTGAGAAACATTGGATTGATCCCACCACCTGGATGATCCTGATCGGACTTGGTTTGTATATGGGATATGTACCCTTTAACAGCCTCTTCTTCGACCGTCTCATCGCGGCATTTCAATACGTGGGCACCGTTGGTTTTATTATGTACGTAGCCGATTCGTTTGGTTACCTGGCCAGCGTTTGCATGCTGTTCTTCAAGGAATTTGGCTACTCCCGTATAGGCTGGCTGCAGGTATTTATCGCGTCAGGCTATATTATTTCGGTGGCCGGCTCTCTGCTCATTCTCGGCTCCATGCTATATTTCCATAACAAGCACAAACGTTGGCAAAAACCTGTGTAAACATAGACGATTTATCCCCGCTCGTGCCGAAAATTTAAAATATTTATAATCAAGCCTACCTCCGGTTAGAAAATTGTAATTTTGTGTCAATAATTCATTGACGTAAATGGCTATTGTTGCAAAGAGGCAGTTTCTCTATAAGTTCCTTCTGCTATACATCACCCCTATCCTTTTACTTCTTATTCTGCTGATTTACCTCCTTGTGCGGGATCATCAAAAAGCTTCAGGGGAACGTGGTGCCGTAGTGGGAATTTCCGTGCTTCTGATTATCACGCACGGCATACTGGCGGCTTCCTTTACCCGGAGAATGAACTTTAAGATTTCGTCCATCCGCGAGGCGATCATGGCCCTGGCCGTTGGAAGTTTCCGTCATAATATAGCCCTGTCGGGAAACGATGAGCTTACCGACATGGCTGCTTCACTCAACATTCTGAAAGAAGACCTGATGAAGAAAACCGCCTTCGCAGAACAGGTGCGCAACGGTAACCTGGAGGTACAATACCAGCCCAATCATGAAGACGACCAACTGGGTCATTCCCTGTTGAAGCTAAAAGAAAATCTGCAGGCAGTAAAAGAGGAAGATCAAAAACGAAACTGGACTACCGATGGTCTTGCCCGTTTTGTAGACGTGCTTCGCTCGAATAAGAACATGGCCTCACTGGCACATGATGTTACCAGGAATCTGGTGCAGCTTATCAAAGCGAATCAGGGTGCCATCTTTATACTAACCGATGACCAGGACGGTAATCAACATCTGGAGATGCTGGCATGTTATGCATTTAACCGCACCAAGCATCTTACCAAAAAGATCGCAATTGGTGAAGGGCTCATCGGCCAGGCCTTTCTGGAAAAAGAAACGATACACCTCAAAGAGATACCAGAGGAATTTGTACGTATTACTTCCGGTCTGGGTGAAGCCAATCCACGAAATATACTCATCACACCACTCAAGGCAAATGAAGAAGTGGTGGGAATTGTGGAGATTGCATCCTTCAGACAATTTCAGCAACATGAAATTGCCTTTGTAGAGAAGATTGGAGAAAATATAGCACACACTATATTATCGTATCGTACGGCAGAACATACACAACACTTGTTGAACGAATCGCACGAACAGGCCGAAAGCCTGCGTGCGCAGGAAGAAGAGTTGCGCCAGAACCAGGAAGAGTTGCAGACTACCCAGGAAGAGATCAGCCGAAAGTATAATGCGCTCTTCAAACAACTTGCGGAACTGAACTATGAATCGAAGTTCGATCAGTTAAAGTCCATCAATTCCACCAAGAAGCGTAACATCGAATATTATTTTGACATCATCCGCAACCAGATACTCACATTCTCGGAGAACAAAATGGTGGTGGATGCCATGAAAGAATTTAAGCAGGCATTCGCCCAGACCGGTGAAGGTGTAACAGAGACTGAAATCGCAAACTATAAACGCAGCCTTGATAAGTACTATACCGAAGAGTTTATTACGCGTTTAAAAGAAAATACCGATCTGCCCGAACAGAGCGAGCATTACCTGCCGCAAGAGCTCCGCACCTGCGTTCTGCAATACCACTATATATCCAACAACCCTCACCCCACCGGACAAAAGTCTTTGTTGAATCGTGCTGACGATGCCAGTGTATATAGCGAGGTACATGCACGCTATCATCCGATCATGCGAAACTTCCTGGAGAAATTCGGTTATTACGATATCTTCCTGATTGACCATATTACTGGCGATATCGTCTATAGCGTTTTCAAAGAGATTGATTTCGGAACCAGCCTCCTCACAGGACTTTACAGTCAAACTAATTTCGGTCGTGTAGTAAAAAATGCTATTGCCAGCACGGATAAAAACTTTGTGAAGCTGGAAGACTTTGAACCGTACGATCCCTCGTATCGTGCACCGGCATCATTTATAGCCTGTCCGGTTTATGATGGTGCCGAGAAGGTTGGTATACTCGTGTTCCAGATGCCGATCAACAAGATTAACCAGATACTCACCGGTGATAACAACTGGCGCACTGATGGTCTTGGTGAAAGTGGTGAAACGTTGATCATTGGCAACGATTATAAACTGCGCTCAGTAGCACGTGAACTGCTGGAAGATAAACGCAAATACCTGGCGGGCCTGCGAAAAATTGGCTATAGCAGCTCTGTTACGTTACAGATCGACAAAATGCACACGAGCATTCTGCTGGAGAAAATACAGATCAAGTCAGTAGAGGCAGCGTTGCGTGGTGAGACCGGAACACTCATTGAAAAGAACAAACACGGCAACGAAATGCTCAACGCCTACGCCCCGCTCAATATACCCGATGTGCATTGGATTATTCTCTCTACTATGAAGGAAGAAGAAGCATCGATGCGGATTAATGATCTTCGGAAGGTATAGTTTTGTTAAGAGCTGCGAGTTTTGAGAAAGGTTACTGGCTTCAGGCTGCTGGCTTCTGGAAGGTGTGGGAATGTGAATAGGGTGCGCCGCGCTCAATTAATCTTTGCTAAAAATCTACAAGTTTTCTTCACCAAGAAAATATAAGCGATAAATCTAATGCAAATCATCCAGCAGCGAGCAACCCGAAGCCAGCAGCTCTTCCTCAATATCCTGCTGCGAGCGTTTGATCATCGCGGATTAGTTTGTTATAGTATTGGATGATTCGGATTGCTTCAGCTGGCTTTTTGGGGCGAAGGTCATTTTCCAATATAAACATGGAGAGCAGTACGCCTCCGTTCGTTTCCAGCTCCGGATATACTTTTGAATGAAATTCTTTTAATTTATTGAGTTTTTCATGGTGCAGTGTAAAGTATATATAGTCGTCTACATCGGAGCCTTGCGAAAAGGCATGTTCTTTTTCTTTCCGCAAAACGTGTACATCTCCATATACCACTACTTCATATAGCTTGTATCGTTTCCAGGCTATATCGTGTTCCTGTACAGATATATACCGCTTGTTCATGTTGAGCCTGGCATTGTAAAATTGTACGGAGTATATCTTGTGTGCAGGATATACCGACACGGTATCGTGCGACCGGAGAAGTACCAGATCATATTCAGGCTCTATCGCTATAGATCCTACGAATACTTCTTCAGAGCGAAGAACAAGCGAACCTTCGTACCAGGTAAGCTCCTGTGCCTGCACAAAAAGTTTACAAATGGTAAACGAAATGAAAAGAAGACACGCAAAACGTTTCACTTCATGTTAATGTTGGTTAACATGAATTTAATCTTTTGTTAATAGAACATCAAGTGAAGTCGCTTACAATTTGAACCACTTCGTGTATGTTATCAATGAGGTGTGTATGCTTCTCTTTTAAAAGTTCTTCTTTCGAAAATGCTCCGGTAGTTACACCGATCACCAGCGGGCAACCTGCTGAATTTCCTTCCTGCAAGTCGGATGAAGTGTCGCCAACTTTCGCTACACATTTCACATCTTTCACACCCGTGAGCTCCATTGCACGGAAGATCATATCCGGAAAAGGTCTGCCGCGTTCCACTTCATCACTGGTTACGCTGGCATCGATGAGATCGGCCTTCTTCCACCCTAACCGTTCCAATAAAGGATCAACGATCTGACGATCGAATCCGGTATCAACCACCACTTTGAGTTTACTATTTCTCAACCTGCGAAAGGTATCGCTTACGCCCTCCTTCTCTCCTACACCGGCATCTGTCTTATAAAAATGAATCATGGCTTCCACGAAATCGTGGTGGATCACATCAATCCAGGTAGCATCTATAGCGCGTGTACCTATATATTGTTTTTCCAGCAATTTTCGTATTGCTACCGGCTTGGGAATTCCCATTACAGCATTGGCATCTTCGATCGAGATGGTTACGTTATGCTTTGCCAATGCAAGCTGCAGTACGCGGTGTACATCTTGATTATCTTTTACTGTTGTACCGGCCAAGTCAAATACCACGAGTTCTATTGCCATAGTTTTTTTATTGCAAGATATAGTCTTGCATCAAGCTATACGATACCGCTCACAGTAAAGACAGAAACTTAATGCTCCGATAACACGGTTCTTGTTATCTTCGGTATAAAATTACCACTCATGAATGCTACTGAAACGATCCGCGAAGTGTTTGACCTATATGAAAAATATGGCGATGCCGATTATATCGGAGAACCGGTATCGCAGCTCGAGCACATGTCGCAGGCTGCGCAGCTTGCTCTACAGGAAGGATATGATGATGAAGTAGTGCTCGCTGCTTTCTTCCACGACATTGGTCACATCTGCGTAATGGTAAATGAAGAGAACAACATGGGTGGCTATGGTGTGAAGAGCCATGAAAAGATCGGTGGCGATTATCTTCGTGCAAAAGGTTTTCCGGAACGCATTGCCAAACTTGTGGAGAATCACGTACAGGCCAAGCGATACCTCACCTATAAATACCCGGAGTACTACGAGCAGTTGAGTGAAGCCAGCAGGAAGACGCTGGAGTTTCAGGGAGGTGTGATGACATTACAGGAAGCTGCTGTTTTTGAAAGCGACCCCCTTTTTGAAATCAGCATTCGCATGCGCAAGTGGGACGAGCTCGCCAAAGAGATGCATATTCCCATTATCGACCTTCGTGATCTTCAAAAGAAAGCATTGGCTGTATTATCACAATAGTATTTCGTTACGTTCGATCATTTCCTATCTTGTGCACTTTGCACACTCATTCATGATACGAAATGATTAAACAATTTCACAACATCTTCAAACGCCTTAACAGCTACATCCACGATAGTCTCTCTCCCCGTCATTTCTTTATCTACTCGAGTATATTGGTAGGTCTCTCCTCCGGACTTACCGCTATTGTGCTGAAATATTTTGTGCACAGCATCGAAACGCTGGTGGAGTATTATTCACACACCTATGAAGAGTTTTTTTTGTTTACACTTTTCCCCATCATTGGTCTTGCACTCACCACTTTTTATGTGCAGCGCTTTCTGCATGGCAACTTCAAAAAAGGAAGTGCCGAGATTGTATATGCTATTACCAAGAAATCGAGTGTACTGCCTTCAAGTCAGATGTATACGCACCTCATTACGAGTGCACTTACCGTTGGCTTCGGTGGATCTACCGGATTGGAGTCGCCCATGGTAACAACCGGGTCTGCCATCGGTTCTAACTATGGGCGTATATATAGCCTGTCTTATAAAGAAAAAACCATATTGCTTGCGTGCGGCGCTGCTGCCGGTATTTCGGCTGCATTCAATTCACCCATTGCCGGTGTGTTGTTCGCTGTAGAAGTTTTGCTTGCCGATGTAAGTGCATCGGCCTTTATACCGTTGATCATTGCTGCTGCCTGTGGTGCTTTGTTATCAAAGATCATTCTCGGTGAAGGCGTATTGTTGTCTTTCGAACTCGCACAGCCATTCAACTATCACAACGTTCCGTTTTATATTGTGCTTGGTATACTGGCTGGTTTTTTATCGCTATACTATACCCGAACGTTTGAGTGGGTAGATTCTAAAATCAAAACCGTTGGCAATATCTGGGTCCGTGTCATCACGGGCGGGGTACTTCTTTCCGTTTTGCTGCTCTTGTTTCCGCCCTTATTTGGAGAAGGGTATGAAACGATCAAGACCCTTTCGTTGCTTAACCCGGAAGATCTGGTACAAAACAGTCTGCTTAACGAAGTTATAACCTCCGACTATACATTGCTGATCTTCCTCGGGTGCCTCGCAT
Source organism: Ohtaekwangia sp. (assembly GCF_036786105.1). Lineage (NCBI taxonomy): Bacteria > Pseudomonadati > Bacteroidota > Cytophagia > Cytophagales > Fulvivirgaceae > Ohtaekwangia > Ohtaekwangia sp. Next base: position 36,755 of record NZ_DAIQRQ010000043.1, on the reverse strand, counting down.
TTTTAAAAAGTATAGCGGCTGCACTAACCATTGGCAGCGGTGGTAATGGAGGAAGCTTTGGTCCTTCGCTTTTTGTAGGTGCCTACCTGGGTTTTGTATTTGCGCGTATCGTAAACCTGCTGGGCCTTGCACATATACCGGAAACAAACTTTACACTGGTGGCTATGGCCGGTATATTAAGCGGTGTGCTGTATGCCCCACTCACCGCTATATTTTTGATTGCCGAAATTACCGGTGGGTATGAACTGATGATTCCGCTCATGATCGTATCGGCCATCAGCATTACCGTGGTGCACTATTTTGAGCCGCTCTCCATAGAAGCAAAGAAACTCTCCAACATACTCAAATCACCGCTTGAAGACCGCGATAAACATTTACTGAGCCGGCTCGATCTTACCGAACTGATTGAAACCAATTTCTCCACTATAACACCGAATGCTTCTTTACAAGAGCTGGTAAAAGTTATATCCACTTCCAGGCGAAATATATTTCCGGTGCTGGAGCAGGAAGAACTGAAGGGACTTGTGTTTCTGGATAACATTCGCAGTATCATTTTCAAACACGACCAATACGACAAAGTATTTGTACAGGATCTGATGACTAGTCCGCCTGCTATTATCGAACCAAACGAAAATCTTCACGCCATTCTCAAGAAGTTCGATGAAACGAACCAGTGGAATTTACCGGTGGTCGACAATAAGAAGTACCTGGGCTTTGTATCCAAATCCAGTATACTCACCAAGTATAGAGAGGAATTGGTAAAGTCGGCCTAAACCTTCGATGAAACTGTCATCGCTACAAAATATTTTTTAGGACTATCGCATACGTGGCAGGTGTAATTTTCCGGCAGCTCTTCAAAGGGCACACCGGGAGGTATATGAGCCAGTGCATCGCCATAGCGCATGTCGTAAATGGAGAGGCAATTGCTGCACTGATAACTCACCGTGGTGGAAACCACTTTTTCTTCCTTGCTTTTGTCGTTCTGTTTCTCACGCTCCGGGTTAAGCTGGCGATAATACATTTTGCTTAGTTCGATAAGCAAGGCAGGTATAATTTCCTTTTTCACATCGCGTGCATACGTGAGGTATGTAATGCGATTTGGATTGAAATCTTTTGCGTAGAGTATATTATAGCGTTCGCTGGCTTCAAGCGCGTTGTTACGTTCAATCACAATAGAGGTAAACAGAAAGCTGTCACGTTTCATCTTGATGGTAAACGTAAGTCCGTGCGTGCTGATATCCTGCTGGTCGAGCTCGCGTACCAGAAAGCGTTTCAGTTCAAGCGCATCCGCATCGATCACCGGCAAATGCCAGTTCAGTTCCAATGACGAATGGCGACCGTTAATACCAAATTTACCCATGAGCTTTTCCCAACGAATGCGATCGGATGCTTTTATACCTTTGATGATAAAAGCCTTCCACGGTATAATGTTGATCTTGCCTACATTCGTTTCCTGGCACAACCGGCATGCCGCACTCATGAAATCTATATCATATTGATTGTTGCGCCAATATAGCCCCAACCAGTATTGATTGTTGAGCATGGCGTTCAGTCCTTCGTAATACGGAAATGTACTGTCGGGGAATTTCAGCTTCTCGGTAATAGTGCGCTGGTTAATGCGCATCTTGCCTTGCAGAATCACGAACAGCTCATCGATACCAAAAGGCTGAAAATTGAGAATGAGTTCTTCCAGTGCTTTCGATACTTTTGCTATATCATGACTGAAGATGAGTTTTGGCCAGAGCTCCACAACATTCCCTTTGCGCGGATCACGAATGTAGAGATACCAGTAATTATCTTCCCGTGATGCGATGAAGTTGAGTTCGCCGGTAAATAATGGCACGATGCTCTGCACAGGGTCAACAATGTTGATCTTGATGCGCGGCTTGTAATCAAAGTTATCGATCACAAAATGATATGTATCTTCCTTTACCCAGTTGGTGGTGTCCACCACATTAACGGCTACATAGGAGCTTACGATATTTTGAAAGACAGACTGATCGCTTCCCAGTTCATAATCGATATCGATATCGCGAAAAGCAAGATCGATGGTTTGCTGATCAACATCGTTCGAGGGAAACATGATATCCTGTCGCGACCCAAAGAGCACAAATTTATTGTTCAGGCTCTGCGAGATCTCCATGATCTTCAACAGATCGGCTGGCGATAGTATTCCTCCCTTGACAAATGCACGGATTAAATCACTCTTCTTCGTTTCCATTATCGGTTGTATCAGCAGTATAAATTTAAGGGTTTTAAATTTAAAGGTTCAAAGTTCACGTAGAGTTCAAGGTTCATGGTTCATGGTTCAAAGTTTAAGGTTCTCCTGCTTAAACGCTCCCTGTTCC
>NZ_DAIQRQ010000043.1:24670-34307 GCF_036786105.1 Ohtaekwangia sp. | reverse complement strand
AACATTGAACATTGAACATTGAACTTTAAACATTGAACTCTAAACTAAACTTTCAAACTCTGCACTTCAACTTCGCGCAGTAATCGCTGTATTTCCGGTTTGCAGCTTCCGCAGCCCATGCCTGCACCGGATGTCTGGCAAAGCTCGGGCAGCGACTTGCATCCGCCATCGATGAGCTTGCGCAGATTTCCTTCGCCTACCTGGTTGCAGGAGCACACAAGTTTGCCCATCATCGGTTCAGCTTTTTTGCCGGAGCGTAACAACTGTAATCTTCGTTCTGAAAGCTCTACCTGACTTTCTATCAGCATTTTGAAATCGGCAAACTCGGATTTATCTCCTACAAGCACAGCGCCTACAAGCTTATCGTCTTTTATGATACACTTCTTATAGTAGCGCATGGACTTGTCGATGAAAAGAATTTCATCGTAACCTTCACTGTTCACGGGCGCCTCTGCTATACCAATGGAACAAAGATCGAAGTGCGAGAACTTCAAAATGTTCATTGGCACAGAACCTTCATAGGTACTCTGCACGTCACCGTTGAGGTAACGTGCCAGCACATCGGCCTGTTGTTCGGCAGCCGAAGTTATACCGAGTAATTTTCCACGGTGTTCGGCAATTTCCCCCATGGCAAATATAGCGGGGTCGTTGCTTTGCATGTAGTCGTTCACAAGAATGCCGCGCGCACTTTCAATACCGGCCTCGGTAGCAAATTCAATATTCGGTCTTGTACCTACAGCATATACTACAGCATCTACGTGCACCGTCTTTCCGCTCTTGAATGAAGCGGCCAATTGTCCGGTGGTGGTCATTGATTGCTCTACACTTTCTACCTGGTCGTTGAGATATACCTGTATATCCAGCTCTTCTACAAACTCAAGCAGCAACTGCCCGGAAAGATTATCCAGCTGGCGTTCCATTAACCGGCCACTCAGTTGCAGGATGGATATATTTACATTCATTTCGCGCAGTGATGCCGCCAGCTCCAGGCCCAGCAAACCACCACCAATGATGAGTACATGCCCATCGGGTTTCAAAAATTTCTTTAAATCATCGGCATCCTTTCGCATGCGCATGGTAAATACACCCGGCAAATGTACCGGTGCTTCCTTGGGCACAAACGCGCGGCTGCCGGTAGCCAGTATCAGTTTATCGTACGTATGTCGCCTGCCATATTTATCCACCACAAATTGCTGGGCGCGGTTGATCATGACAACCTCGTTTTCGTGATGCAGTGTCACGTTCAGTTCTTCAAACTCACCGGACTTGAATTTCTGCAGTCGCTCCCACGACAAGGTATCATTCACATACTCGGGCAACAACACGCGGTTATAGAATGGATCTTTCTCTTTTGAGAATACATGAAGCTCGTCCTGCTGGTTGAGTGCGCGGTAACTTTGCAGGAAGCGATACGCAGCGGCACCTGCTCCTACCACAATAATCTTCTCCACCGGCTTTTCATACTTGCGTACTTCCACTGCGGCAAACTTGAAATCAGGTTCTTTCGAAACCGGATCAACCAAAGTGCTGGTAAGATTATTGGCGCGGCCGAGATCTTTCTGCAAGATTTTTCCCCAGTGCATCGGCATAAACACAACACCTCTCTTAATGTCGTCTGTAACTTTAGCACTTACCCGTACCGATCCGCGGGCGTTATCAACCTCTACGATATCGCCATCGTGTATACCACGCAGCATGGCGTCATGCGGGTGTATCTCTACAAAAGGCTTATCAATGTGCTGACGAAGTTTATTTACTTTACCTGTCTTCGTCATGGTATGCCATTGATCGCGTATGCGCCCGGTGTTCAGAATGAGTGGCAAGTCATTCGTAACGGGTTCTGATGTATTCTGCGGACTATCGAGTGCATGAAACTTCGCTTTGCGCGAAGGTGTAAAAAACTGATGATCGCTGAATAGTCTGGGCGTACCGTTGTGACCTCGCTGCGGCACCGGCCATTGTGCTGTTCCGTGTTCTTTCAGGTATTGATACGTCAGCCCGCTGATGTCGAGGTTCGTGCCCTTCGTTAGTCGTGCATGCTCTTCAAATATTTCATCGTATGAAGTATAGTTGAAACCATGAAAGCCCATCTCGTGGGCAAAGCGACAGAGTATCTCTACATCCGGTAACGCTTCTCCCGGAGCATCAACTACTTTGTTCAGGTAGCTGATTCTTCGCTCGGAGTTTGTCATCGTGCCTTCTTTCTCAAAATGCCCTGCAGCCGGCAAGATCAGATCAGCAAACTCCAGCGTGTCTGATTTACGCGATATATCCTGTACTACTACAAAGCGTGCATTCTTCAAGGCAGCTTCCACGCGTCTTGCATCCGGCAAACTTACCAGTGGGTTGGTACAAATGATCCAGATCGCTTTGAGATCACCGCGTTCGAGTGCTTCGACCATTTCTGTTGCTGTAAGGCCCGGCTTCCCGGATATAGCAGGCACGCCCCAGAACTTTGCAACTTCTTCGCGATGCGCAGGATTAGCATACGACCGATGCGCGGCCAGCATGGTAGCCAGTCCACCTACTTCACGACCTCCCATAGCATTGGGTTGGCCCGTAAGCGAAAATGGTCCGGAGCCCGGCTTCCCGATATGACCGGTAATGAGGTTGAGGCTGATCAGTGCTATATTTTTATTGACACCAATTGCGCTCTGGTTCAAACCCATCGCCCACAAGGTAAGAAAGCCTTTGGAAGCCCCTATATATTCGGCCGCTTTGCGAATATCATTTACGGGCACATCACAGTTCAATGCAGCTTCTTCCACGGTATATTGAAAAACAGATGCCCTGTATTTCTCAAAGTCCTCTGTATGGTGTGCTATAAATTCATAGTCAATTTCACCATTCTCAATAAGTATGCGCGCAATGGCATTATAGAGATATACATCCGTGCCCGGCATAATCTGCAAATGTAAATCGGCCATGGCGCACGTTTGTGTTTTGCGCGGATCAACCACGATGAGCTTTACACCCGGGTTGGCCTGCTTGTGTGCTTCTATTCTTCTGAATAAAATCGGATGACACCACGCGGGGTTTGCTCCGGTAATCAGGAAGCAATCTGCCAGCTCTATATCTTCGTAAGCTACAGGAACGGAATCTTCACCCAGCGTTTTGGCATAGCCGGCAACGGCGCTGCTCATGCACAAGCGTGAATTGGTGTCAATGTTATTGGTGCCCAGAAAACCTTTTACCAGTTTATTGGCGATATAGTATTCTTCGGTGAGACACTGACCAGAAACGTAAAAACCTACGGAGTCTGGTCCATAGGTTTGCATGATGGATTTGAAAACCGCAGCCGTTCGTTTCATCGCCTGATCCCAGGAGACACGCTGGTACGGGTGGTTCCGGCTATAGCGCATCTCCGGGTAAAGTAATCGGTCACTCTTGTCCTGCATCGCATAGTGAAGGTTCATCCCTTTTGAACAAAGCATGCCTTTGTTTACCGGGTGATCTTTATCACCTTCTACTACAATTTTTCCCTTGCGGTCTTTCTTCACCACAATACCACACCCTACACCACAATAGGAACAGGTTGTTTTAAAACTTTCTTCAGTTCGTCTGGTCACAGTTGAAAAATTTTAAATACGTATGCACATGCACTCCGAGTACACCAATCACCCATCAGGCTGCTTTTTCTTTGAAGAAATCTTTTTCATCGATCTCTACTTTGTCCATCAACAGATTCAGCAGGCGCTCGCGGATTACTTTATACTCTTCCAGGTTTACAATTTCCTTTTTATTACGCGGTCGCGGCAGGTGTACTTCTTCGATCTCGCGGATCGTGGCCGCCGGGCCGTTGTTCATTACTACAATACGATCGGAGAGAAATATAGCTTCCTCTATATCGTGCGTTACCATCACAATGGTTTTACTGCGTTGTGTAAGGTTCCACATCTTGAGCAGTTCAATGTGGAGTGAACCTTTGGTAAGTGCATCGAGCGCACCGAAAGGCTCATCCAGCAGAAGTACATCCGGGTCTATTGCAAAGGCACGTGCTATAGCGGTGCGCTGCTTCATACCTCCTGATATTTGCTTAGGATATTTCTCGCGATGTTCCCACAGGTTTACCATGCGCAGGTATTTCTCTACCAGCGCACGTTTCTCGTCCTTCTTGTGCGATGTCAGCGCTGCATCTACTGCCTGGTATATATTTTCCTCCACGGTAAGCCATGGCAGCAGCGAGTAATTTTGGAATACTATACCGCGATCCGGTCCCGGGCCTTTGATCTGCTGGTTGTTCAGCATCACTTTTCCTTTGGTCGGGAAAGTCATACCGCTGATCGCATTGAGTATCGTTGATTTGCCACAGCCGGAGTGCCCAATAATGGATACGATCTCACCTTTAGCGATATCGAGGTTTATATCTTTTACTGCTACAAATTTTCCCTTCGGAGTGTTAAAGGCGATTTCGATATTCTGAATAGAAAGATATGCATTCATGTTGATGATTCTCTTAGGTTATACACTATACGTTACACGCTTCTCAATCCAGGAGAATACTTTATCGAGTAGTAACCCGACGATACCAATGATCAGAATAGCGGAGATTACCTTCTCAAGGCTCAACGCGTTCCAGCTATCCCACACAAAGAAACCAATCCCTATACCTCCTGATAACATTTCGCCGGCTACAATTACCAGCCAGGCAACACCAATACTCAGGCGCAGGCCTGTAATGATGTGTGGCAGGCTATAGGGCAGCAATACCTTCGTCAGATACTTCCACCGTGAAAATCCGAATGCTTTTGCTACGTTCTTATGGTCATCCGGCAGAGATGCTACACCGAATGCCGTGTTAATCAATGTAGGCCACAGTGATGTAATGAAGATGATAAAGATGGTTGCTTTACTGGCCGACTCAAATGCTACAAGCCCGATTGGAAACCACGCCAGGGGTGATACAGGTTTCAATACCTGCACAATGGGATAAAACATTTTCTTACAGAAGTTACTCGCACCGATCAGCAGTCCGGCTGGTATGGCGACCAGCGCACCCAGCGCAAAGCCGGAGAACACGCGTACGATTGAACTGCCCAATTGCAATCCTATACCTTTGTCATTCGGTCCATAGTCATAGAAAGGATCTTTAATCAGCTCCCACAATACAGCAAAGGTTGCTACCGGTGTGGGCAGGGCACCCTTCGTCACCAGACTCACGATATACCAGATGCCAACGAGTATACCTACACCCAGTATATTGAACAAAAGACCTTTCGCGAAAGCGATCAGCTTTTGCAAAATAAAGGTCCCTGCATCGCCACCGCCCGCAAATCTGTCGCGGGTAGATGAAAGTGTTATGGCTATTGCTTTTCTCATGTATTCTGTTTTTAACCGGTCTCTTCCAAAAAAGAGACCGGTATATTTATCATTTTACTTTTTAGCAAGTTTCAGGTAATCGTCCGGTTTGTTCGGATCGAATGTTACTTTATCGAGCGTCAGCGTAAACGGCTTCATGTCATCTGCCGGTATCTTTACATTCAGGCTCTTCGCTACTTCGAGGTATAAATCCTGCATGATGAGTTTATCTGCGATCGCTTTATAGTCGGGTGCTGCCTGCAGGTACTCGAAACGAACATACTGCGTCATAAACCAGATGCCATACGATTTGCGCGGGTAGTTGGTATCGCCATTGCGATGGAACAGCATATAGTCATCGGTATATATTTGTGTGCCCTGATCGCATCCGAGATTATAATCACCCATGAGGCGCGCTTCGATTACATCGGCAGGTGCATTTACATATTGAGGTTTACCAATGATAGCAGCAGCCTTCTTCCGGTTACCGCGATTGTCCAGCCACTTGCATGCTTCCAGTACTGCTTTCATCACCTTCTTCAAGTCTTCTGTGCGTGTTTCGCTGAAAGCCTTATTTACTACAAGTGCTTTCTCAGGATGATGCTTCCAGATATCTTGTGTAGTGATCTCCGTAAAGCCTATATTTTGTTTGGTTGCTAATCCGTTCCACGGTTCGCCTACACAATAGCCATCCATGTTACCTACTTTCATGTTGGCAACCATTTGTGGCGGTGGTATTGTTATAATTCTGGAAGTTTTCTGATTTACCCCTGCCGCCGCCAGCCAATAGCGGAGCCATATATCATGCGTTCCACCGGGAAATGTCATAGCAAAGGTTACCTCTTTATCCGCCTTGAGCTTGGCTGCTACTACTGACGCTACTTTGTTGGTTTGACGGAAGCCTACTTTGCCGCAGAAATCATTGGAGAGAGTAATGGCCTGGCCGTTGTTGTTGAGGATCATTGCGATTTTCATTTCCGAACCAGCCTTTCCACCTACGCCGGTATATACTGAGAACGGCATACTGAACAAGCAGTGTGCTCCATCCAGTTCGCCTGTCAGTATTTTATCACGAACGTTGGCCCATGAAGCTTCTTTGCTTACTTCTACTTTTAGTCCGTACTTCTCGAACAAGCCAAGTTCTTTCGCCATTACTATAGGGGCGCAATCCGTTAAGGGTATAAATCCCAGGCGGATAACGTCATCGTGGCCACTGCCTTCGCCGCTGTTAACAGGCATAGCGGATGTCAGCATCAGCAGTGCTACCGGTAGCAGCAGTGCGGTATATATTCGTTTTATATAGTTAGTCATGGATCTTCAGTATTTAGTTTTTGAAAGTAAATTCAGGTTTGATGGAGATCATCAGGTAAGCCCAGTCAGAGAAATCAGCCGCACGGCTTACATTCTTCACTTTGGCAGATGCCATGGTGCTGGTAGAGAACATCGTAGAGTAACCACCTTCAATGTTCACCGCTTTGGTCATGGCATAGTTAAATACAAAGTCGATCTCCGTACCCAAGGCCTTCTTCATGGTTGTACCATCTTTGTTAACAACAGCCGATGGCAACACAAAACGGTGACCATCCAATGACATTGTAAAGTTATCCTTCAGTTTATATTTAGCTTTCAGGTAATAATCGATAAGACCATTCGATCCAAATCCATCTGCTACGTAGAAGTAATCCATATAGCCCCAGAACTTGTGAGGTGTTCCGTAAAGCGGATCAAAGCGTTGATATTTTTTGGTAGGATCTGAGCCGTTGTTACCGGAAGTAATGTCTACACCCGGGCCAATGCTCAGTTTTCTGCCGGCCGCATACTGCGTTGATACCGAGAAGAAGTATTCATTCAGCGAAGTGCCTTCTCTATATTTTCCGCCCTGGTAAAATGCACTGATAGCGAAGCCCAGCTTGCGTTTGGCAGTGCCAAACATGTTGGCACCTACTGTATAGCGGCTCCATACACCACTCTCATAGATAGGAGTTTTCTTTTCGGTATCCGTTGCAGCAAAATGGAATTTGCTGAAATCGTCCTTGAATAAGAGAACGGATGTATTACCAAAATAATGTTTTCTTGCCAGGTATAGGAACTGCATGGATTTATACATCGCACCCATACCATTGGTGCTTGCCGTGTAGGCAGTAGGCACACCGTTGTATATAGTGTTTGACTTGCGTTCTGCATTTTGATTATAGGCAGCACCCAGGTGCGCAGTCCAGCCGTTGTGATCAAACTTCAACAATGCCGCATCATGCCTTCTGGCTTGTTGCAACCAGTCGAGGTTACCAAGCAGGCGCACATCATCGTATACCAGTTCCTGGCGACCAACCTTCAATGTAAAATTCTTGATTACTTTGCCTGTGTCTACCAGACTTATTTCTGCCCAGGCTTCGTGCAACATAAAGCCATCATTGGCATCTGTCGTAACACGATTTATAGAAGAAGCATCCTGGCCCCACACGCGAACATCCTGCACAGATGCATATAGTTTAAAACGATAACCGGAATAACCGAAGTTGAGGCGCGTGCGTTGTGATGTAAATACAGCACGCGCTGTATCTTTTACCTGCAATGTACCTTGTCCGTTGCGAAGTTCTGTACGTGTTCGCAACTGGCCCGATACGGTGAATTGTGCAAATGCCTGCTGCAGGCCTGCGAGGCAAAAAAGCACGAGTAAAATTGGTAAGTAATTTTTCTTATCCATAAATTTGATGGTTTAGTAGTAACTAAATACTAGTCCCCCGGAAGAATGTCGCAGTTCATAAAGGGGACTTTTTCATTTCAGCCGCTGCTACCTGGTAACAGCGCTGTGATATTGTGATGTCTCTATTAGGTTATATATAGTATATAGGATGAGTTGAGTGGTTATGCTGCCTGTAATTCTTGTTCGGCAAGAGCCCCGGTCTGATCGACCGCTTCGTTTTTCTTTATCGTACCTGCTATCAGTGAGATTACTGATACACCAATCACGGCTATACCAATGGTAAACAAACTATCGCGATACGAAACTTCGTTGGATGTAAAGAGTAAACCTGCCAGCACTGCACCCACATTTCCTCCAGCACCTACTATACCTGACACAGCACCAATCGCTTTCTTATTGATAAAGGGCACTACAGAATAAGTAGCACCGTTAGACATTTTCAGGAAGAGCGCAAATAACAACATCGTTGCTATAGCCCATGGCAATACCTCTATGGTAGAGAAGAGCATAATCCCTAAACCTTCCAGCATCAGAAACGCACCGAGTATAAGTATGCGTCCTTTCAATCCGAATTTCTTCCCGGCTTTATCGCCAAATATACCTCCCAGGGCGCGTGCAAAGAGGTTCATCATGCCGAATGTACCGGCAATGATACCGGCTTCTTTCAATCCGAGTTTGAAGTTATCCACAAAATATAGTGTTGCTATATTATCGATTGTGATCTCTATACCAAAGCATGCACCATACGCGAGAAACAACATCCATACGCGATAATCTCTGCAAGCTGTGAGAAAGCTTCCTTTCTCATCGCCTTTCCTGGCCTTATACTGCGCATCTTTTTTACGCAGATCAGACAAATTACCTTCGGGTGTATCTTGCGTGAAGAAATAGTATACAAAGCCCATAATGAACAACGCAGCACCGGGCACTACCATGCTATATCTCCACGCGGATGCATCTATATATCCGGCACCAACAAATGCAGCAAAGATCAGCGGCATTACCATCAGCGTAACGCCTCCGCCCATGTTGCCCCAACCGGCTACTGTGGCGTTTGCTGTGCCCACTATATTAGGAGCAAACATAACCGATGTGTGATATTGCGTGATGACGAACGATGCACCAATCACACCAATCGCAAGGCGGAAAAGTAGAAAGGATTCATAACTGTTGCTAAGCCCGATCAACATTACAGGAAGGGAGCCAAAAATCAGCAGAACAGTGTAGCATATACGCGGCCCGATTTTATCGCACAACCAACCGAACAACAAACGCGCAAAGATGGTAATAGAAACAGACGCAATAATAATGTTGCCAACCTGTGCTTGTGTAAGTGCCAGGTCTTTACGAACAATGGGCATGAGCGGTGCAATGCCAAACCACCCGAAGAAACAAAGAAAGAAAGTCATCCACGTAAGGTGGAAAGCCCGCATCGAGGGCGATTTGAAGTCAAGCAGGTTTATTTTGGTGGCCTTGCCGGCAAGTGTTGGTTGCTCCATGTTTTACGTATTATTTACGTATTAAACTTACGTAAAACGGGTGTAACTTACGTAATATTTACGTAAATAAATTTATGAAATGGATTGATTTACGTAAAACAACGTTTGCATCATGCGTGTTTTATCGTATAAAATG
>NZ_DAIQRQ010000043.1:0-24570 GCF_036786105.1 Ohtaekwangia sp. | reverse complement strand
CATTAGGATTTGATCTTATGGTTTTCCAGAGTAGTATAGCACCCTATTTTAAAAATTAATGAACCTCTTGCATGAGAAGATCATTATTGTTCGCTGGAATTTTTAATCTAACGGCATAAAAAAACCGACCAGGGATCAGCGTCCCTGGTCAATCATTTTAAATATATACTTTAAATATATACCTTCCCATTACATTTTATGGAATCCGATCAGCCCGCACCAGACTCCGATATACTTCGAGGAGTGGTTTCAATGAAAATGCCATTTGGAAAATATAAAGGCATAGTTCTCTGCGATCTGCCGGTTTCTTATCTTGAGTGGTTTGCCAAGAAAGGTTTCCCTCCCGGCAAGCTGGGCATGATGCTCGCCACCATTTACGAAATCAAGATCAATGGGCTGATGCACCTTCTGCAATCGCTGCGGAAGTAACAGGAGGCGCTGCATTGTTTTTAGCGGCAGCTTTTGTTTTTCTGTCTACATAGCGATGTATAAAGTACATCATCAGTGCTGATATCAGCATTGTGCCTACCACGGTATATCCCAGCACATCATAGTTAGCCAGCGATTTGTCTATGCGCTCCACCACTATATGGCCTGCGATGAATGTTGCGATACCGCCGGAGATCTGTTGCACAGAAGCGTTGATGCCCATGAATGCGCCACGATCGGCAGGTTCCGGCACAGCAGTCATCAGAGCCGATGACGAAATAATGCGCGATGATACTCCGGTAAACATCAGGATACTCACGATTATAACTGTAGAGAGTGGTGTTACACCGAGGTTCACATAGAATATCACTACTGCGATAGTCAACATCGTTCCCCAGAAAAATATAGTATACTTTCCAACGGAGTCGCTGAGTTTACCAATAATCGGGCCGGTAGCCATGGAGAATATACCGGTGATCATATATAGCATCGGCAACTGGCTTAACTTCAATCCCAGATTATTTACACTAAAGGCACTGCCAAACGGCATCAGCATAAAACCTCCTGTGGCCAGCAATGTAGTAGCAGCAAATGCTTTGAGATAGGTAGACCTGGAAAGCGTTTTACCCAGGTGCTGAAATGCATTCCGATCGGATTGCACCTTCAAATGTGCATTGATCGGTTTCAGGTACACTACAATAAGTACACCTACTGCAACACTTACTCCTACAATAAGCAGGAATGGTGAGTGCCAGCCCCATTTGTTGGCAAGGTACAGACCGAGCGGTATACCCAACACCTGGCTTGAAGCGAACGACATTTGTATAAAACCCATAACGCGGCCGCGAACTTCCATTCGGAACAAGTCGGTGATGATGGCAAAGCTGATGGAGCCGATAACGCCACCAAACAACCCGGTAACTACACGCGCCATTAACAGAAAATTATAATCGGGCGCTATACCACATAGAAACGTTCCGATAACGAATCCCACATAAAAAAAGAGCAGAAGCTTTTTACGGTCGAACTTGTCAGCAAAACCAGCGGCCAGCAAACCGGCACCGCCTGCGCTAAATGCATACGCAGATACCACCATACCAAACTGGGCCGGAGTAATTTTCAACGCCGGCATAAGTATAGCACCCAGTGGCGACAACACCATAAAGTCAAGAATAATGGTGAACTGCAAAATGGTAAGAATAGTAATAACGAATACTTCGTATCGTGTGAATGTTTTTTCTTTCATATAGATTATATCAGTTTAAGGTTAACGGCCAACAGGAGGCAGACTGCAAGCCGGGTGTGGTTGTATGGTGTGTGATCGTGCTCAATCGGGCAACTCCTCGCAGTGAAAGCCTGCTCTGCCAATGATCCCGATTACTTCCTCTGTCGATAGTTGTTGCGATTCGATGCGCAGTACACAGTCAACATCATCACAATCAATACTCCATCGCGTAATGCGTTGTTCCGGGTCGAGTCGTTTGGCTACACACTCCACATCCGGTTTGCGTATGTTCGTTTTGAAGATGAGTACATCTGAAAGGATACTTTCCATGGGGTTTGGGATAAATGGTGTTCAGGGCTTCAATGCTTTTATAACGAGCTTCAACGTGAGGTTCATCGTCTTCTCATCCAGCTCAAACTTTTCGGGGCTTCCATGCAGGCCTCGCCCCGATATATGTGTTTTCACCAGCTGATACAGTGGAGCAAATGCTACGGACCAGTATACTTCAAATGGGAGTTTCATAAGTTCTTTTCTCCGGATGGCATTCTGTACGAATTTTCCCATGACTTCCTTGAAGTGGCTATCGATCTTAGTGAGTGAGACGTTGTGATAGGGAGAATATTTTACCTGTTCCATAAAGTGCATACTCATCGGATTCTCCACCAGAAATCGGGCGCGGTTCATCCATTGAACACGCATACCTTCTTCAAAAGATGCATCCGGGTCAAAGTTTTTCAACACAGCATCTACCATCTTCTTCATCTCTCCAATCCACAGTTGAAGAATCAAATCATCGCGATCTTTAAAATAGATATAGATAGTGGCAGGCGATACACCGGCAGCTTTGGCAAGCTTCTGCATACTGAGGCCGTCAAAACCTTCATCTACGATCATCTTGATCGCTTTCTGGCGAATGGCCTGTTCCTTGTTTTCGTCTCGCGTTCTCACGGCACAAATATAAATGAATGTTCATTCATTTATGAAAACAATTTCTCACTTTTTTATTAACTGCCCAAATTACCGTCCATCCTAACATTTTGTAACTCCTTTCTCAACATTGTCTATCTTTCATTGCTTTTACAACCAATTCAAAAAATCAAGAATATGAAAATGTTAACCGTAGTGCTGCTGGTTATTACACTGTCAGCATATGCTGCACCTCCCAAGCGTGAATTTTATGAGATCAAAATTTATGAGATCGCCAATGCCGATCAGGAAAAACAAGTTGATGACTACCTGAAGAATGCCTATCTACCGGCTCTGCATCGTGCCGGCATTTCTAAAGTAGGAGTATTTAAACCCATAGAAGCAGACACAGCTTATTACGGAAAAAGAATTTATGTGCTAACACCTTTTAAGTCGCTGGAACAATTCGCTTCTCTGCCCGAGACATTATTAAAAGACAATCAATATGTGGCCGCTGGCAAAAATTATATTGATGCTGCCTATAACAATCCTCCTTTCGCGCGGCAGCAGAGTATACTATTGAAAGCATTCAGCTATATGCCGCAATTGGAAGCACCGGTATTGAATGGTGCAAAGAATGAGCGTGTATATGAATTAAGAAGCTATGAAGGCCATACAGAGAAGATATATAAGAACAAAGTGCACATGTTCAACGAAGGTGGTGAAGTAACGCTTTTCAAGCGCCTGGCATTTCATGCCGTTTTTTATGGTGAAGTGTTGGCCGGCAGCCGAATGCCGAACCTGATGTATATGACATCCTTCGATAACCAGGCTTCTCGTGATGAGCATTGGAAAACATTCAGCAACGATCCGGAGTGGAAGAAGCTTTCATCGATGCCGGAATATCAGAATAACGTTTCGAAGATTAATATATACCTGCTGCATCCAGCGGAGTATTCGGAGATATAGTTACTGGAAGTGTAGGGTGGGTTAATAGTGTTATCGCTTATGCAGGATTTAAAATCCGGTTGCACAAAGGGCACAAAGAAGACACGAAGTTTCACAAAGTAAAATCATGTCCATCAGTGAGCATCCAACACACGATTAACCCACTCACACACTTCTAGCAGTTAGCAGCTAAAAGCCAGCAGCTTTTTCAAAGTGGATACGAAGGTGTTCCCCAATACGTGTTCACATCATTG
Source organism: Ohtaekwangia sp. (assembly GCF_036786105.1). Classification (NCBI taxonomy): domain Bacteria; kingdom Pseudomonadati; phylum Bacteroidota; class Cytophagia; order Cytophagales; family Fulvivirgaceae; genus Ohtaekwangia; species Ohtaekwangia sp. The sequence continues at coordinate 20,808 of NZ_DAIQRQ010000043.1, read as the reverse complement.
AAATAAGAGTGATCGTTTGTGTCGGGCCAGTGTGATTTGTCGAAGCCCGGAACAGATTTAAGATAACTCTTGTCACGTTTCAGAATGAACAGCTCGCGTCCCGGATCGAGGTGTAGTTCGGCGAATGGAACAGCGAACAGTTTACCTCCTATACCGAGGAATGAACCAAAATCGATAACAGCATACTCAATACGGCCATTCGACAGGTTTACCATGAGGTTATCGATCTTACCCAGATCTTCACCTTCTCCATTCTCCACACGGTCGCCAATGATTGATGTAGCCGTTAGTCTTCGAACCGGAATGTTTGCATCGGGTCCTTCATGATTGAGACCGGTACGATTGTCGATCTCATAATTTTTCTCCAGGATAGCCATGGTACCTCCTTTTTTGTTTAGTACGACATAAGAATTAACAACAGGAAAATAAATAACTATGCCTGCCAATTGAGATGTGTGTACTGATAAAAGAGGTATATTTACCTATGTCATTATGACTGCGTAATTTTTTACGCAGAACCTATACGAGGTTTTCGCGCACTGCTTTATTTACCATATCGATGGCGTTGTTCACGCCTAGTTTTTTCATAATGTTGAAACGATGGGTCTCAATCGTACGTACGCTTTTGCCGGAAGCTTCGGCAATCTGTTTGTTCTGTTTTCCATCCACGATCATGCGCAGTATCTCTTTCTCCTTGCGGGTAAGGCTATAAGTATCTTCTGCTTCCTGCACGGGCGGCCGGCTGGTAACAAACGGTTTTGTATTCAATAAGCGATTGGCAAGTACGTTGGATACAGCACCACTGAAATATTTACTTCCGCCGTGTATCTGTTTCAATGCCTTGATAAACTCTGTACGGTCTGTATCTTTTAACAGGTAACCGAATGCACCGGCATCGAGTGCCTGCAATACATATTCTTCAGAATCGTGCATCGACAGAATTACCGCTTTTGTATCCGGAGAATAATCTTCCAGCCTGGCAGCAGCTTCCAGGCCGTTCATCTCGGGCATGCGTATATCCAGCACCAGTATATCGGGATGAAGTTTGCGTGCCGTTTCCAGCGCTTCTATGCCACTGCCTGCTTCTCCAATCACATCAATATCAGTGTCAGACTCCAGCATGGCTTTTATACCGTTGCGGACTAATACATGATCATCTGCCAATACTATGTTGATCTTGCTCATATATATTTATACAGTTGCCAATGATTTAACCGGTATACTCAGCAGCACGATGGTGCCTTTTCCCACGGTTGATTTTATATCCAGGTGGCCGTTGATATACTCGGTGCGTTCGTACATGTTAAAGAAACCTCTGCCCGACTCTATGTTTACACTGCGTGCTTCCACCAGTTTTTCATCAAAGCCATTGCCGTTGTCATTTACAGAAATAACCAGCTGATCATCCGTCATGCGCAGCGTCACTTCAATTTTCGATGCATCTGAATATTTAATGGCGTTGTTGATCGCTTCCTGGATAATGCGGAATATATTGTTTTCCACTTTTTGCGGCAGTCGAAAACCGGTATCGCCTTCCATGTGATATACCAGTTGCATATCGGTAAGCTTCCCAATCTCCCGAATAAATACATTCAATGCAGCAGGCAATCCATAGTCGCCCAATACAGTAGGCTTCAGGTTAAACGTTACACGTCTTACTTCTTTTATTACCTGGTTGATGAGCTGCTGTATCTCTGAAAGTTTATGTTCTGCTTTGTCTTCATTTTTTTTCAGGTCGATCGATTCTATCTGAAACTTCAAAGAAGTAAGCATCTGCCCTATACCATCGTGAATATCCATGGCCAATCGCTTGCGCTCTTCTTCCTGTCCTTCGAGTATAAGTACAGAACGGAACTTCTGCTGATTGATCTTTTTCTCAATCTCCGCTTTACTCTTGTCGCGCATGTTCTGCTCTGCCTGCTTCTGTAATGTTATATCAGCACCAAGCACAAGCCACTCTTCCACTTCCGTTTGCTCGTTCAGCGCCGGCACAATCATCAGGTCTACCCAGCGGTCTTTACGATATCGATCCTGGTAACGTATAATACCTTGCCACGCATTACCATCCGAAAGGCGATCCACTACCTCATCCATCCAGTCGCCATTCAGATGTGATCCCGGAAATATATCTTTCAAGGGAATGGATTTGGAGGATAATTCCTGGCCGGTTAGCTCTGTGAAGAGATCGGAAATGAAAACTATATTTCCACCACGATCAGTCTTCGCATAGATCTTAGGTGTTTCCACTGGCACATTTACATGCGAAAGATCTTCATACGATTTCTCCAGCGAAGCATATAGTTCCCCAATCTCCTTCGACAACTTCTTTGCATTTTTCTCAGAAGCGGTAAGTTGATTCACTGTTTTATTTACCTGTATAGCGGTTGGCCTGAATACAAACAGTATCTCCAGCAAAATTACTACAATGGAAATGACGAGCAGTGCATATTCAAGTTTACTCAAGCGCGCAATCTTTTGCTTGGCTTCCGAATCAAATTGATATACGATCTGGTTCATGCCATCGAGAAAGGCATGTTGGTGCTGCAGTATAGTATGTATGGGCGCCTCCAGCGAATCGTACGAAACATTCAAATTGTTACGCAGTTTGTTGCTGATCAAAGCCGCGCTTTCGCGTATGGCAGTATGATGTTCGTTGATCTGATCGAACATGGCACGTACTTCTGCACTGTTGTTTCCAGGGAGGTGCATGCTGTCGTTGCCTTGCTGTAGTCCGTTATGGGCGATGATCCAGGTGTGCAGCGATGTTTTCAGTTCATTCAATATCGCTTCCCGCTCGCCACCACCTTGTCCGGCTTTTAGTAACAAAGCACATTTGGTGATGCGCTGACTCAACATGCGTTGCCGTCCTGCTACGTTGATCACGTGGGAGTCGCTTAATTGATTCTCCAAATGGTTTTGAATAAGGAACTGGCCAATGATGGATACGGTGGCAATCACGCTGAGGGCCAGTATATACCACATGCCCAGCTTGCTGAAGCGATTGAACGTTAACTTACCTTCGGGATTAAATGCTAAGGTCATTTACGTAGGAAATTACGTAATAATTACGGTGAAATACTAATGCTTACTGGTGACTCATCAATAGGAAAATGAGAATCAAAAAAATGCCAGGCGAGGAACCTGCCTGACATTTTCAACCTAAAACTAAAATATGGAGGAAATTGCCTTACCGGGTAAAGCCGATGTGTACATAGCCCTCTTCAACTTTTACCGGGAATACAGCAATGTCGCATTCTTCGGCATTAAGGCACTCGCCTGTTTTCAGTGAAAAGGTTTTCTTGTGAAACGGGCATGCTACTTTTGGTTCACTGCCCAGCGAGCCGATCATGCCCCGCGAAAGCACCATCTGCATTTTGTGCGGGCACAGATTCTGGCACGCATACCATTCGTTTCTTCTTGTGAAATTGAAGACTGCTATCTGCATGTCTTTATACTTTACACAGGCCCCACCATTCTCCGGAAAGTCTTCCACACGTGCAGCCTTAAACCATACCGGTACCTCTGCATCGGCAGAAGGTGTAAATGTTTTTATCTCGTTGTGTAATTCCATATACTATATTTCATTCACAGGCGCTGGTTGTAGCACCACTATATTTCTTTTTTTACTTGTTCCAGTCGGATGGCATTTTCTGACCGCGCAGGTCTACATATTGAATGGTTGGATCCTCCTCGTCTGCGTTGATAAAGTGTTTGAACTTCGCACGTAGTTTTGGATCTTCTACTACTTTTTTCCATTCGCAGTGATAGTTGGCAATCAGGTCGGCCATATCTTTTTCCAGCTCCTCTCCTATACCAAGTGAATCATTTACTACCACATCATACAGATACTCCAGGCCGCCTTCCATTTTGTTCAGCCACGTTGCTGTGCGTGTCAGTGGATCAGCGGTTTTAATGTAGAACATGAGGAAACGGTCTATATATTTCACACAAGTCGCTGTGTCAACATCGGCTACCAGTAACCTGGCGTGTTGTGGTCTTGCACCACCGTTACCACATACATAAAGATTCCATCCTTTTTCAGTAGCGATGATTCCGAAGTCTTTTGATTGCGCTTCAGCACATTCGCGGATACATCCGGATACAGCGCCTTTCAACTTATGCGGTGCGCGTAATCCCTTATAACGTTCTTCAATAAATACGGCAAACGACACCGAGTCCTGGACTCCATAGCGACACCATGTAGAGCCTACGCAACTTTTAATAGTGCGCAGCGCTTTACCGTATGCATGGCCGCTTTCAAAACCTTCTGCAATAAGTTCTTCCCATATATCGGGCAACTGGTTTACATTCGCACCAAACATATCGATGCGCTGGCCACCGGTGATCTTGGTATATAAATTATACTTCTCAGCAATACGCCCTATAGCAGCAAGTTTTCTGGGTGTGATCTCGCCCCCGGCAATGCGTGGCACTACGGAATAAGTACCGCCTCGCTGAATGTTGGCCAGGAAGCGATCGTTCGAATCCTGTATCGTATCCTGCTCTACAATCAGTTCATTCCATATACTCGACATAAGAGATGCAACCGCTGGCTTGCATACTTCGCAACCATCGCCGGTGCCATGGGTATTCAAAAGCTGGTCGTAGCTTTTGATACCCTTCACTTTAATAATATCGTACAACTCCTGTCTGGTGTAGTCGAAGTGTTCGCAGAGTGATTTTTTTACTTTATGGCCGAGTGATTCGAGTGTAATCTTCAACAGGTCATTTACCATAGGCGTACAGCCGCCACAACCGGTACATGCCTTGGTCGATTTCTTGATATCGTCTAATGACTTGGCCCCACAGGATGTGATCTGCTCAACAATAGCGCCTTTGGTTATATTCTCGCAGGAACATATTTGAGCCGTATCCGGAAGTCCTTTTACTCCGGCTGCTTCATCGTTGGCTTTACCTCCGCCGACAATCAGCGTCTCCGGATTTTCCGGAAGCACCATGTTGTTCATCACCATCTGGTGAAGTATATTATACTGGCTGGCATCGCCTATCAAAATTCCACCCAGCAGATATTTACCGTCTTCTGAAATGTTGATACGCTTGTATGTGCCTTTGTGTTTATTCTTGAATACAATGGGAATATGCGGTGTGGCATCGCAGAACGGATCACCAAAGCTTCCTACATCTACACCAATCAACTTGAGCTTGGTAGACATATCGAACCCGGTGAACTGCCGGGATGTATCGCCCGTGAGCTGGCGCGCCACAATCTCAGCCATGTCGTATCCAGGAGCTACCAGTCCGTATACCATATTGTTATGAACTGCGGCTTCGCCGATGGCAAATATATACTCATCCGAAGTGCGCATATAGTTGTCTACCACAATGCCGCCACGCGGATGAACGTTCAGCAACGTTGCCTTTGCCAGCTCATCGCGCGGACGGATGCCTGCTGAGATGACAAGCATTTCAATATCCAGTTTGGTATCGTCAGCAAACAGCAGTCCTTCCAGCTTTCCGTTGCCTTCAATCTTTTTTGTGCTCTTACCGGTATGTATAGATATACCCAGTTGCATGAGTTTGTGTGTCAATATTTCGGAAGCGGCTTCGTCAATTTGCCGTGGCATCAGGCGTGGCGCAAATTCAACCACATGTGTTTCGAGGCCGAGGTCGATCAATGCTTTGGCAGCTTCGAGGCCCAACAGACCACCACCCATTACAGCACCACGCTTTACTTTTTTGGCATACTCAGTAATTTGTATCAGATCTTCAATGGTGCGATATACAAATACGCCATCGCGTTCAACACCTTCAATGGATGGAACAAATGCACTGGAGCCTGTAGCGAGCACGAGGTAATCGTAGCGGTCAGATCGACCGGCATGTGTACGAATAGTTTTATCGATGCGATTGATCTCCGTTACCAGCTCGCTGGTGTGAAGCGTAATGGAATGCTCGTCATACCAGGAAGCCGGAGCCATGAGCAGATCATCGGCCGTTGAACCTGAGAAATAGCTGCTCAGGTGAACGCGATCATACGCAGGGCGAGGTTCCTCTCCATATACAATGATCTCTGCGTCAGCAGAACGACTTCTCAGTTTCTCACAGAACTTGAAGCCTACCATTCCATTTCCAACGACAATTATCCTCTTCTTCATTGCAATCGTTTTAAGTATTTCGTAGTCTAATTTTAAGTAATTATACGTAAATAATTACGTTAAACAAGCCGATAGAGAATAAATTTACGTATAATTACGTACAAATATTTTTAAGTAACGTAAAGCACCAAGGATATGAAGCAGGAGCAAGCAACGGTAACGATGGTAGGCGCAGGGCCAGGCGATCCGGAACTGATCACGATAAAAGGAATGAAGGCAATCTGCCTGGCAGATGTTATTCTTTATGATGCACTGGCTTCAAAAGAGCTTCTCGCTTTTGCCAAGCCTTCGTGCAAGCTGGTGTATGTTGGCAAGCGAAAAGGCAAAAAGGAATTTGCGCAGGAAGAAATTAACCAGTTAATCGTATTCTATGCCACACGCTATAAAAATGTTGTGCGCCTGAAAGGTGGCGACTCGTATGTATTTGGACGTGGCCACGAAGAGCTGGAGTATGCTGTGAGGCGCGGTATATATGTAGACGTTGTACCCGGGCTCTCCAGTGCATTGGCTGCACCGGCATCGTGCGGTATACCCGTTACAAAGCGTGGTGTAAATGAAAGTTTCTGGGTCATCACCGGCATGCTGTCATCCGGGGAGATGTCAAAAGATATAGCGCTGGCCGCACAATCATCCGCTACGGTAGTTATATTGATGGGAATGACGCACATTCGTGCGATCATGGAGCTCTTTCAGCAGAGTCGTTCATTACTGGAGCCTGCGGCTGTTATACAATACGCTACACTTGCCGAACAAAGATCCATACGCGGCACCGTCAGTACTATTTGTCAATTGGCGGAAGAACAACAAATCAGTTCGCCTGCCGTGATTGTAATTGGCAATGTGGTAAACGAAAGTTACCTGTTGGAAGAATTGGCGGGTAAACAAGTATTTATTCATCAACAACAATAGAATATGCTAAAGCATTATTATATAGCGTTATAAATCGTTAGTATATATTACCGATATCAAACATTTTATATACTCCATTGATATACTCCATCAATATCTTAACTTGCTGTGACATTCTCTGCAAATATTGCGGCAAATGTTTCGGTATACCTTACAATAGTTTGCATCATGCCTCTGAACGAACGACTTGAAAAAGCCTTTATAACATTTGACGCTTACAATGCCAACGATCTGCATACAGAAGAAGTAAACGGACAATCTCATCCGAAAGAATTACTCTACGGCCAGCGGATGACAGAATGGTTAAACAAGTTTGCACCCCACGCTCCTGAGTACATGCAACTTGCAGCGCGCTGCCAACACATTGGCCGCTGGGAAATACCACGCAATTCTTATCCGATGGATAAGAAAGGATATTTGCAATGGCGCAACGCAGAAAAATTTCACCAAGCCAAAATTGCCGAGCAAATTCTTCTTAGTTGTCGCTATGATTCCGAGACCATTGAGAAAGTAAAATTTCTGCTGCTTAAAAAAGAGCTGCAAACCCATGCTGACACACAACTATTGGAAGATGTAATCTGCCTGGTATTTATTCAGTATTACCTCGATGATTTTGCAGCACAGCACGATGATGCCAAAGTAGTAGATATACTCAAAAAGACCTTAAAGAAAATGTCTGCCCGTGCTATAGGTGAAGCCGGAAAAATCCCTGTCTCCGCCAAGGCCGGAGGATTGATAGCACAGGCAGTACAATAGCATTATCTATATATTCATTGAACATCGCGCGATGTCTTTTCCTTAACAAGTTTTCCATTGCGGTCGAACTTATACAGACGCGTTTTCAATGGATCCTGAAATTCAAGCAGGTATACATTTCCCGATTTGTCTTTGTACAGATTGGCATTCTCCCATCCTTTGTAGGTATCGGCAGATAATGTTTTGCGTAAAGCAACCGGTATATCCTGATGCTTTATCCGAACCATATCTTTGGTATACGATGTTTGTGATGGGACATTATCCGGAGCCGGATCACCTTGCCGGACCGGATCGCGTGTTGAATCGGGCTCCGCTACCGAAGACTGAGCCATAACGGAAGCAGCACTAAAGGTGAGCATGGCACTGAAGAAAACTGCAAGCTTGTTCATAACCCTATAATTTTGTTCAACGGCTATTGTGAAAACCGTATGCCAATCAATGCATACAGCGTGCTCTCTGGAAGAAAGAAATAATGTAGAGATTAATACTCAGAGATACTTTGAGAACAATTAACTGAGCAGAAAGATTATATTTTGGGAAGCCCCGCAACCGCTAACAGCTTAGCACCTTTCTCCATTTTCTTTTTTAAAAATGGAGAGTTTTCATCAACCTCTTTCAGATTTTTGTTGACCTTGACTTTAGCAATCTCTTGGGCCAACGTGGTTACTCTGTTTTTACCTGACCTTCTCATATATCAAAATTACAATTTCTTCTTATTAAAAAAGCTTGATATATAACGCCTTTCCTGAATATCTCCCAAGCATCGTCAATCATCCCGAATACATAAAAATCGCACTCGATCTCATGAAGATTATTTGAAATCCCCATCTGATAGAATCTCGTTCTGGCTGCTGTACCTCCTGTAGCAAAGATACTGCTCTCCGGATAATTCTCTGAGAATATTAAAACAGCTAACCCAACTGTCGCTAAGACTTTTCGGCTGTCTCCATTGTTAGTAACAATAGTGTCATTAATCTCATCCTTTGCCTGAACATCACCAAATGCAAGGTTATATACTTCGGCATTATTCTTAAATCTCTTAAAGACAACTCTCTTGCGTATTTTTCCCTTAGGGCCTTCGCTATAAAATTCAAACTCTGCAAGGGAAGGCAATGCTTCTACCGTATATCTATCGTATCTCACCAACTATATATTTAACACAACAAAAAAGCCGTACAGGTGCTAACCTGTACGGCTTCAATATATAGAATTGTTATATGCTAAAACATCCCCTGAATGGCGGCAACGTTTAGGCTACATCGCAGATCATTACGCCTTGCTTCAGCGAAGCAATCTTGTCTTCGCGCTTCGGTATAAATTCCTGTGCTACAAATCCTTTAAAGCCGGTTTCAATGATGGCTTTCATAATGGCAGGATAATTTAATTCCTGCGTTTCGTCAATCTCGTTGCGTCCCGGCACTCCGCCGGTGTGATAGTGTGATATATACTTGTTGTATTTGCGAATGGTAGCAATTACGTCACCTTCCATAATCTGCATGTGGTATATATCATACAACAGCTTGAAATTATCGGAACCAACTTTCTCGCACAATGCTGCACCCCATGCTGTATGATCGCACTGATAATCGTGGTGATCTACTTTGCTGTTGAGTAACTCCATCGACATGGTGACTTTATACTTTTCGGCAATGGGCATCAGGCGCTTCAAACCGATGGCGCAGTTCTCGATTCCCTTCTCATCATCAAGACCATTGCGATTGCCTGAAAAACATATAATCTGGTTCATTCCGGCCGCTGCTACTTTCGGTATAATATCGGCATAGCTTTTTACAAGCTCATCGTGCAGCGCAGGGTTGTTAAACCCTTCGGTAATTCCTTTACCTGCTCCCCATGGCATGGCCGATGTTAATCCATACTTCTTGAGCACAGGCCACTCTTCCGGGCCCGTCAATTCAATAGAAGCAAGCCCAATATTCTTTGCTGCCTTGCATAGATCTTCCAGTGGAATGCTGCTGTAGCACCAGCGGCAGGCAGAGTGATTGACCTTTCCTTTCAGGTGTCCTTCCAGGGCAGCTTCGGCTGCCGAAAGGCGGTGTGACAGCGACATACCTGCTGCGGCCACGGCTGCTGATCCGGCTATTTTCATAAGGGCACTTCTGCGTGATGATTTTTGACTCATATCCATGTTGGTTAAAGTTCAGTAAAAGGTTATCGGTTAAATTCTATCCAATCAACCGAAAATATGTGTTGATTAGGCGGTGTCTCTTTTTTGAATACAAAGTAAAGATCGTTCTTTCCTCCGGGATCCTGTACGGGTACGGTGATTTCTTTATATGTATCCCAATTACCCGTTGGCTCGTAAGTCAGCGTACTGATCACAGGCCCTTTGGCTGAGTTTACATGCACTTCAAGAGTCGCGCCAATATTTCTGGATGCATACCGGTAGGTAAGCTGTTTAATGCCCTTCAGGTCGATTTGTTTCAACACAAAATATGAGCGGTGATGAATGCTGCCTATGGCGTTGCCTTCATAGTTTACATTGTGCACTTCATCCGCATCTTCTGCCTGCACCCGGGTTGGACGAAGTATCAGCGCACTGCTTCCGGTAAGCGGCACGGCCTTTCCTCCTTTATCAGTATACGCTGCAGAAAGAATATAGCGGCCATTTGCATCTTTACCCTTTTGCTCGAATGTTACTGTACCGGTTGCCGGCAGACTCACTGCTTCTTTTTTGCCTGCAAGCGACAAAACATATTTCACAATTTCAGTGGCATCTTCTTTTGATAATTGCGGATGGGCATTCATGGCATGATCGCCCCATATACCTCCACCACCGGTAATTACTTTATTCGCCAGTCGTGCCAAAGCAGCCTTATCGTTCTGATATTTTTTGGAAACCTCCATGAATGCCGGCCCTACTGACTTACCATTGATCTGGTGACACGCCTTGCAATCACTGCCTTCCATAAGCGACTTGCCTGCATTGAACGTTGACATTTGGTGGCCCATCTGCTGGCTGGCCTTCGGTATATATTTCAGCGCAATCATTTCATTGGCAGGATCAATCTCCTGATCTTCCTTATCCTGTACAGTAACGGTATAATGCAACGGTGTATTGTCGAAGAAGAAAGTACTATTATCCGTTGTGGTAATGGAAACCACTGGTGTGGTATTGCCAACGCTGATCGTCAGGGTATCGGCATCACTTTCTCCGGAGGGATCAGTAACTTTCAGTATAACATTGTGAACACCATTCGTTGTAAAAGTATATTCCGGATTGGCTTCGGTAATTTTCTTGCCTTCAACAGTCCACTCGTAGCTGAGTTTGTCTTCGTCAAAGTCAACGCTCTTGTTACTGTTCAGATTCACTTTCAACGGAGCAAGGCCGATGGTATCGTTACAAGCAATCTGCGCTTCAGGCTTACGATTGCCGCCATTATAGTCAATGCGTACGAGGCGGGCATCCACATTATCGATGCCATATACCGATCCATATTCCAGCATATAGAATGAACCATCGGGGCCGATTTCCAGATCAATTGGTCTTCTGAAATCTCCCGCAGACGGCATAAACGGCTCCATGCGTTTGAAATTATACTCATCATCGAAGCGCACTACAAATACCCAGTTACGCATCCAGTCAAAAATGAAAAGACCTTTGTCGTAATACTCCGGAAATTTTGTTGATGATGAGATTGATGCATCGAAATGATATACCGGCCCTGCCATAGCACTGCGGCCACCGTTCCCTATATCGGGAAACTCTGCTGACTTATCATACGGATACCAGATCATCGCTTTCTGTGCCGGTGGAAGTTCTTTTGCTCCTGTGTTGTTAGGTGATGTATTTACCGGAGCATCCGGGGTAAAGAGCGCTCCTACCGACTTGGTGGCAAAGTCAAAATCATGATATGCTTTGTTGTCGCCAATAAAGTAGGGCCATCCAAAATTACCAGGCTTCTTTGCCTGGTTGAACTCATCGTATCCGCGAGGTCCCTGAGCACCATCAACACCTGAATCAGGGCCGATCTCTCCCCAATACAGGATCGATGTAGCAAGGTCAACAGATATGCGATACGGATTGCGGCATCCCATGACATATATTTCAGGACGTGTATTCGGTGTTCCTTTCGGAAACAGGTTGCCTTCCGGTATAGTATAAGTACCATCGGCTTCCGGATGTATCTTCAATATTTTACCGCGAAGATTATTGGTGTTGGCTGCTGAACGTTGCGCATCGAACGTGATGCGACCCGGAGTCTCATCAATAGGAGCAAATCCGTCTGATGCAAACGGCACGGTGTTATCACCTGTGGATATATAGAGGTTCTTATCCTTGTCCCACGCCAGGGAGCCACCTGTGTGGGCACTCACTTCAAGCTCCAGGGGTATCTCGATCAATATTTTTTCAGAAGCTATATCCAGCACATTGTCCTTCCCTATTTTGAACCGCGACACATTTTGATGCGCAGGTTTGGTGTTGGGAGTATAGAAGAAGTATATATAGTTATTTGTAGCATAATCAGGATCGAGGGTAAGCCCGAGCAATCCATTACCAAACCCTTCTTTTGTATCGGGCATAACCGGAAACTGATATACAAGTTTGGTTGTATGGGTGGATGGCAGGTATACATAAAATTTACCGGCACGCTCCGCAAAAAATACACGACCATCGGGAGCAACTGCCAGCTCCATAGGCTCATTAAGATCGTTTGACAGGATTGTTTTTGTAAAGCGATTTTCTTCGGGTGCCTTTACGGCATACGCCTTTGTGTAATCCAGCTGATGCGTTGCATCGCCCATAGCATAGCGTATACCGCCCAACAAGTGCCTGATGAACAAGGGCTCGCTATAGGTTTCTTTGGTATGACCGCCACCGGTATAGAAAGCGCGGCCACCATCGTAGCTATGATACCAGGCGATGGGATGGTTATTGCCATTGGCGCCTCCCTCATAGCTTTCTTCATCCAATTTTATTAATGTAGTAATGCCCTCGTATATATTCCGGTAATTATACCATTCATCCGTACGTTCCCAGCGCAACGGCAGCCCTTTTGTAGCCAGGTGTGTGGTATCAATCACATTCATCGCTGCATGGCGCACATTTGGGTTGTTGGGGTGATTGAGGAAGTACGCGCCAACCAGCTTATTATACCACGGCCAGTTGTATTCGGTGTCTGCGGCAGCATGCACACCCACATATCCGCCACCCGCCTGGATATAGCGCTCGAATGCAACCTGTTGGTCGGCATTAAGCACGTTGCCCGTTGTGCTGAGAAAAATCACGGCTTTGTATTTTTTTAATTCTTCGTCTGTAAACACAGACGCATCGCGTGTAGTGTCAACTTTAAATCCATTTTCTTCACCAAGCTTCTGTATGGCTTCTACACCGGTAGGTATAGATTCATGATAGAAACCTGCTGTTTTTGTAAAGACGAGAACGCGGGGTGTAGATGAATCTTTGCAACTGCCGAGCGCCACTGCCATGCCGGCTGCCAGTAACAGCGCAGCACTTTTCCGAATAAGTCTGTTGAACATTGTCTGGTTAAGGATTTTACTTGGTTGGTTATTTATAAATAAAAGATTTTATAGTCTGCTGATTGATTCCCAAAAAAAGTGTGCTGCCGATACGAAGCGAGCTCCGCACATCGCCGGTAAGGCGGAAGCCCGTTTCTGCCTGCGGTATATAGCGGAAGTTTCCCTGGCCATCGCCTTGCAACAAGGTTCCGTAGTTAGCATCATATTTTCCAAACCTCAGTCGTGCATGTTGGATATTGCCACCTAAAAATAAGTCTTCCTTTCCATCGTGGTTATAATCCATTTGCATAATTACATAAACGGGAGACATCTGCACCTGCACCGGCAACGTTTTTTCAACAAATTGGACATTTTCACCCTGTATAAAATACAATGTGTGCAGGGTATTGGCGGTGAGGTGACTAACACCTTGCAGTTCCTCCTCATGAAAGATGTCGGTGAGTGCAGCGTTGGCATAGCTCGCATAATCGGGGAAGCGCTTTCGCTTGGAACCCACCTGTTCCAACAATTCATCACGACTCACATACGGATACATTTTTCCCTGTATGTAGGAGCACAGAATCGGATCAACAGAACCGTTGTTATCAAAGTCTTTAAAATATAACCCGGCGGGCTCTTCATCACTGGCACGGCACTGCGAATTGGTACCCATGTTGCCAACAACAATGTCCATGCGGCCATCGTTGTTAAAGTCGCCTGCGTGAATCTTGTTCCACCAGCCAGTGTAGACTTTGCTGAAATAAGTACTGGTCTGCTCCTGCAGTTTTCCGTGACTATTGATGTATACCGAAATCGGCATCCACTCCCCTACAACGATCAGGTCCTTTTGTTTGTCATGGTTCAGATCGATCCACAGTGCATCTGTAACCATGCCGGGATGTTGCAGCGCCAAAGCATGCGTTGCCGTTTCATCTGTAAATGTTCCCTTACCGTTGTTGATCAAAATATAGCTCCGCGGTGCTTCCGGGTACCGACCGGGTATTACTCGTCCGCCTACAAAGAGATCTGGAGTGCCATCATTGTTGATGTCGCTTGCGCGAACGCAGCTTGTGCTGGTATACATCGCAGGAAGCGCCTCGGCATGTCGGGTAAAATTGCCTTTACCATCATTGATATACAGACGGTCCTGGAGCGCTGCATCGTCTGGCTGAAAATTATGATAGCCACCACTGCACACGTACAAGTCATGGTATCCATCGCCGTTTACATCAACAAAAAGCGCATCGGTATCATCGTATATTTTATCGGCTTCAAAAGCTTTCTCTTCTTTACGGATATAGCTGCCTTGTTTCGTTGCAATGAATAGCGCACCCGCCTGTTCCACTCCTCCACCAACGTATATATCTTCCAGGCCATCGCCGTTTACATCGCCTGCGGCCAGGCATGGACCTGAAAACGACATCGGGTTCACCAGTAAAGGCTGCCGCTTGAAATCATTAACGTAAGATTGCTGATGGGTGAAATCAATGGCTTTTACTTCTTTGAATACTGGTGTTATTACTTTCAGAGGCTTAACGTCTGCATCGGCCGCTGCTTCTTTTATTGTGATGGTCTGATCGGCCGCTATATTTCGCAACGTTTGCTGCTTTCCTGAAAGCCACCTCACCTGCAAGGAGTCAACAGTGCTTTGTTTCCCTAATCCAATCATCAACACGGGCGACACACTGGATTGATAGCCACGGGAAGGCATCTGCTCCTGCACCTGTACGTTTCCTTTGCTATAACTATATATTTTTGCTCCAAGGCCCAACGTATTTCTACCGGCTCCTTCCAGTTTTACTTTCAGATGGTGATGTTGAAGTTGCTTATTGGTTTCATTGCGATAGATAAAAGCCGATGCGTTGATGTTGTTTACGACCAGATCGAGATCACCATCATTGTCAAGATCAGCGTAGGTTGCACCATTGCTGTTGGATGTTTGTGTGAAACCCCATGATTCGTTCTTCTGACGAAATGAAAGATCGCCCTGATTTCTGAATATATAGTTGCTAACGTTGGATGCGGGAATACGATGCACAAGTTCCAGCACATCTTCACGCTTCAATCTTCCTTTTTGTTGTATATAGTTATCCATATACTTTACAAAATCCATGTTGGTGAAGTCGCGCAGGTAGCCGTTGGTCACATACAGGTCTTTCCACCCATCGTTATCGTAATCGGCAAACAGTGCGGCCCAGCTCCAGTCAGTGTTGGATATACCGGCCAGCTGACCGATCTCGCTGAAGGTTCCATTGCCGTTATTCAATTGTAACATATTGCGCATGTACTGGTAATGAAAGCCAATGCGCACGTTAAGATCGAACTTTCCATAATTATCCGGGGCAAGCAATAACTTTTGCCTGCGGTTGTCTTCCGGCAACATATCCAGGGTATAGATGTCGGGAAGTAAATCGTTGTTGATGTCGGCTATATCATTGCCCATCGAGAAGTTTGAGGTGTGCCCTATCGCTTCCGCCAGTTTGTTGGTAAACGTGCCGTTGTGATTGTTTATGTACAGGTAGTCGGGTACGTTATAATCGTTGGAAATGTAAATATCGGTCCAGCCATCACCATTCACATCAGCTAAGCCTGCTCCCAGTCCATACGATAAAGCTGTGCTGCTGATACCGGCTACCGTTGTAATATCTTTAAAGAAGTTGTTGTCGTTCCTGTAAAGACGCGAGCCACTCACCGGGTCTTCTATTTTCAGCATGGCGGCTGTATTGGCTTCATTCAATACGGGCAATGCCTGTATATTATGGTTGAGCAGGAACATATCCAGATCGCCATCGCGATCGTAGTCGAAGAAATATCCTTGTGTGCTGGTAGCGGGGCTGTCTAATCCATATTGTTTTGCTTCTTCCTTAAACTGCGGTATACCTTGCGCGTTGTTACCATAATTGATATATAGTTCATTTACCCTGCGCTCCGGCCGCAGGTTGCCAGAGTAACAGATATAGATATCCAGTTTTCCATCGCCGTTTACATCCGCGAGGGTAACACCGGTTTTCCACGGGCCGTTGCGGGTATGTATACCGGTTTGAGCGGTAACATCTTCAAATTTCATGTTGCCTTGGTTGATATATACATGATCGGCTGTCATGTTTGCCGTAAAGATCAGGTCATCCAGTCCGTCATTATTCAGGTCGCCTGCGGCTACACCTCCGCCATTATAGAAATATTCATAGAGCAGCACGTTGGTATTGAGTGCTTCGGTAAGTGTATTCTGAAAATGGATATGCGTAACGGAAGGCGGCAAGAGCTTAAAAAGCGTAGGTTCACCAGCGGCTACATCTTTACCGGGCAATTGCGTTGCTTCTTTGCATCCGGCCACCAGTATATATAAAGCAACCAGGCTATACGGAATGAAATTCTTCAAAGGTCAGGATGGTTTAATAGTAAAAAATCTATGTCAGTGCTCACACACCGACATAGATTCTAAAGATAGCATTCGCAGATAAAATCAGTATCCCGGATTCTGAACTAATTTATTGTTGCGGTTCATCTCATC
Source organism: Ohtaekwangia sp. (assembly GCF_036786105.1). Taxonomy (NCBI): domain Bacteria; kingdom Pseudomonadati; phylum Bacteroidota; class Cytophagia; order Cytophagales; family Fulvivirgaceae; genus Ohtaekwangia; species Ohtaekwangia sp. The sequence goes on along the minus strand of NZ_DAIQRQ010000043.1, from coordinate 4,038 downwards.
GCGTTGGATCGGGAGGAAATACATCTTGTCGAGCCACGCACGGTTTTCTATACCAGGATCTATATCGAGCGGTTGGTATACATAATCGTAACTGGTGGGATCGTATTTATATACCCGCACATCTTTACCGGGTTTCAACGTAGCGGTAATGCTGATCCTGCCCGCTTTCTGCCCTAATGTAGTAGGCGCTATCATCCACCGGCGTGCATCGTGGTAGCGGTGCTCTTCATAGGCCAGCTCCACCCTGCGCTCGTTGCGATAGCGCTGGCGCAGTGCATCGCCGGCATCGGCTACAGCCGGCATACCGGCACGAAAGCGTATCTTGTTCAGCCACTGTACAGCTTCGGCTTCTTCACCCAGTTCTATACATGCTTCAACATAATTCAACACAGCTTCGGTATACCGGAAGAATGGCCACGGTATCTGCTGCCTTGTATTCTGATCAACAATAGCCGGATCGGGATCGATGAACTTCTTCATATAGTATCCGGTGCGACTACCGTTCCAGTCTTCAATAGAACTTTGGCGTGTATCCAATCCAAAATAAGATACTACAGAACCACTGCTGTTTACGATCTGGTATTGTCCGGTTTGAATTTGATTGAATGGATCTTTACCGGCAGCATCGGCTGTGCGCGGTTTCCACGGAGCACCATCATATAGTATGGTGGCATAGAAACGCGGATCGCGGTTGGTATAGGGAGCCGAAGCATGTTCGGTGTTCTCCCAATCGAACGATGAGCCATCCATCATTTCATAATCATCTACCAGGTTTTGAATCGGTGTATTACCGGCCCAGTTGTGATAACCGTTGGGACCGTTGTTGCGGCCAACCCACGCGCCTCCTTCATCTTTTGCATTAATGAAGTAGCGCGCAAAGATCAACTCTTTCTCACCGCCATTTTTAGAGAGCGACATGTTTGCATAGTTGGTTGTGCCCTGCGATGCCGATACCGGTGCGGCCAGCCCCAGCTCATAGCCATAGCCGCTCAGATCGAGCACAGCCTTGGCAGCATCTTTGGCTTTCTGCCAGCGTTCTTCGCGTGTACCGCTGGTATAGCCGAGCACTTCCGGATTAGAGAAGCTGGCTATATTATCGGAATTAGCAGAAGCAGTAGGTATATCGTGCAGGTCGCTGGCGGCATATAGCAGTATGCGAGCCTTGAGTGCCAGCGCAGCGGCCTTTGATGTTCTGCCGGACGCCATGGTTTTTCCATCGAGCAACTGAGCTGCCAGATCACAATCACTCACAATAAAGTCTACGCATTCAGCAAATGTATTGCGGGCAATCGTATAATCAGCTTCGCCTAAAGCGTAGGGCTTATCTACAATGGGTACACCGCCATAGTAACGCAACAACTGATGGTAAAAATAGGCGCGCATAAAATGAGCTTCACCTTTTAACACATCGGCGCTGATCTGCGCGGTGTTCTCGAACTGCGGTTTTTCCAGGTTTTGTATGGCAAGGTTGCAGGCGCGTATGCGGGCATACATGTTGGGCCAGTTCAGTGTATTGTTCACCCAGCCTATATCTGCTGGGTTGGAACGCGACTCGGTAATGGTATTGATGCCGCGACCGGGGTGTGTAAACATAGCTTCATCGGTAAGCGATGCGAGCATCTGTTCATCAAAACCACCGTTGCCTAATCCATTGTATATATCGGTAACAAACGCTTGTGAGAGACCGGGGTCTTTCCACACCGCTTCTTCCGGCACTTCACTCAACGGCTGTGTATTTACGAAGTCATCGCTGCAAGCCATCACAACAAACAGTGTTATGATGACGGGTACTATATTCTTGAGCTTCTTCATATACTTCATTTCAAAGATTTAAAATGTTACCGTAAGACCTGCGTTGATAATACGCGACTGCGGATAATATTGCCCCATGGTGTTGGTAGCCTCAGGATCGAACACGGTAGACTTATCAATTGTGAAGAGGTTTAGTCCGTTCACATATATTCTCAGTCGGTTGATGCCGGCTTTCTCGCCTATTTCTGCAGGCACTGTATAACCGATCTCAAAGTTCTTGAGGCGTATATAATCGCTGCTCTTTAACCAGTACGTATTGTTGTTGGAGTAATATTGATTGCTTCGGTCGGCAATGCGCGGATGTTCGCTGCTGGGGTTATCGATTGTCCAGCGGTTCTTGTATACCTCCAGCACATAATTACCAATACTTCCCGATTCGCCAGTGCTCAGATACACCTGGCCGCCTGCAGCACCCTGAAAGAGAATGCTGCAGTCGAAGTTTTTATACGCCAGGCTCAAATTCAGGCCGCCCTGGAACAACGGGATGTTTGTGCGATTGTTGCGAACCTGATCATCGGGGGTAATTTTACCGTCACCATTGTAATCTTTATACTTCATATCACCAGGACGCAAGGTGTTGGTAACAGCGGAGTAATCGAGTGTGTTGGCTTTGATCTCCTCTTCATCTCTAAACACGCCATCGTACTGGTATGCCATAAAGGTATACATAGGCCGGCCTGTAGTGCGTTGCCATGCCGGTGCTCCGGGTGCTTCATCCCAGAAGAGAATCTTGTTCTGTGCATAGCCGCCATTTACACTGGCTCTGAACGAGAGATCTCCGATCTGTGTGTTATAGCCGATGAGAAATTCCCATCCGCGATTCTGCACTTTACCGATGTTCTGTGGTGGCAACGTCATACCGGTAGTCTGCGGTATCGATCCGGTCTTCTGCAAGAGTATATTATCGCGCTTGTTGAAGAATACATCAAACTCGAAGTTGATCTTGCCTCCGAAGAACTGTCCTTCCAATCCTATATCTTTATTATTGGCTACCTCCCAGGTAATATTCAGGTTCGGCACTTTTGTTTCGTAGATCGTTCCTACTTCCTGACCACCGATGATGTAGCTGCGGAATGCATTGGTAGAGAGGTATTGATATTCCAGCAGCGATCCGTCCCAGTTGAGGGTAATATTATCGTTACCCATCTTTCCCCACGAACCACGCAGTTTCAAATAGTTCATAAACGTTACGTTGTTCTTGAAAAATTCTTCTTCGGATATCTGCCAGCCAGCCATAATGCCCGGGAAGAAACCAAAGCGTGTATTCTGCGGGAACATATAGGAACCATCATAACGCCACAGAAACTCGGCTATATATTTCTCTTTGTAATTATAGGCTACGCGACCAAAGTAATTGAGACGTGCGCGTTCCCAGGCACCGCCACCGTTGTTCTTCTCCGGGTTACCACCGGCACTCATCTGGTCTACAGCAGACGAGATAAAGAATCTTCTATAGGCGTTGAAGTTATCGAACTCAATTGTTTCGCGGTTTGTACCGGCCAGCACGGTGAGGGCATGGTTGCCGATCTTGCGATCGTAGGTAATGATACTTCCCAACAAAACGTTTAACTGATCTTCATCGCCTTGCGTGAGGCGAGGCTCTGCAGGGCCGCGTGCACCTTTGGAAAGCTTGGGGGTAACACCGTCATCTTCATACGAAACCTTATCCCAGGTATATAGATACCACGGTATCTCCCAACGCTTGGTGCGCTTTACATACTTATCGACAGAAGCCGTACCGGTTATCTTCAATCCTTTTATCCAAGGCACGGTTATATCAATCTGGCCGTTGGTTTGCAAATAATAACGCTTGTCGCGATCGTAGCCGGTTTGATTGGTGGTAATCACCACCGGGTTCTCACCATTCTCTATATCCGGGCCGGGCATACCGTTGGGCCAATAGGCGGGTTGTGTAGGTATACCACGCATCAGCATACGAAATATAGAGCCTGCCGAACGTGTGGGGAAGAAACGATACTCTTCGCGCGCCAGCATACCAACGCTTGTAGTGATATACTTGTTTACATTGGCATCGAGGTTAATGCGGAAGTCGTATTGTTTATAACCGGTAGCGGCGTTTTTATAGAAGGCATCCTGGTTCTGATACCCGACAGAAGCCAGGTATTTGAAATTCTCATTACCCGCTGAGAGCTGCACGTTATGGCGCGATTGTGGCGACCATGTTTTTAAACTGCTCTTGAACCAATCCGTATTCGGATGTCCCCA
>NZ_DAIQRQ010000101.1:0-11143 GCF_036786105.1 Ohtaekwangia sp. | reverse complement strand
GCTTTGTGCTTTAAACTTTCTGCTTTTAGCTTTGCACCATGACATTCGAAGATTTCAAGAATTCCCTGAGCAGTGCAACGCCTCCTCAGCAATTAAACAGTTTACTGCAGGCCTTGTGGTATGAGGGCAAGGGCGATTGGCAAGCTGCTCACAATATAGCGCAGGATATACACTCCAACGATGGTTCCTGGATCCATGCTTACCTGCATCGTGTGGAAGGTGATTTGGGAAATGCTTCTTACTGGTACAGTCGCGCTAATCGCAAAATGCCTTCTGCTACATTGAAAGAAGAGTGGCGCGCGATTGCTGAAGAGCTTCTCGCACGAAAGTGATCTTTACCAGGAATCCACACGGCAGCTATATTTCATGTGTTCGCGTTTTTATAGCGGGCGCCTGGTTAAATTCTTCCTGCTCTTTTTTGCGCTGGCGTATCTCTTCTTCCGAGGGTTGATATAGCAAAAGCTCATTCAAGTCGGGCTGGCCGGCATCAACCCACGCGGTATACCATATATCGGCGGTGAGTTTTATAGCTGCACGCATTCTACGCTCCACCATACCTTGCAGTGCCGCGTGATACGCCTTTGAATATTCTTGTGAAAACACTTTCTGCGTTTGGCGACCTTTCGTTTCAAATGAATATTTATGATCGCCTGATTTTGCAAACAATTTCTTTTCCTCTCCTAAAACCGAATCTACTGCCAGGTGAGATTCTTCTATAGCTTCCCATGCAGCCAGTTGTGGGTTTACTATATAGGAAACTTTGCCAACAAAGAAATCATACCGATCGGAAAATAACTCCGGCAAGCGCGATTCCCAAAATGCGTGTATTCCTTCCTGGCCGGTAAGCTGGCCGTTGTAGTTTTCGGTGGTGTGCAACGGCACATGTGCATCACCAATATAATGGCCGATCTCTGCCGACAATTTTAAAATGCGGTTAACATCGCGCACTACAAACGCATCTTTTAATGCATAATACATGCGATTGATGTGCCAGGGCAAAATGCCGTATGTCTTCAGTGTGTCTTCGGTAAGTTTCTCAACGGCATCTTTCCAATACCGCGGCAGCGTATATAATGCACTGTCGCCATAATGATCCAGATCGATGTAATGTCGGGGAGCTTCATCTGCCACGATGAATCTTCGCCTGTCAGGATTCACCGCTGTTTCGGTGATGTAGCCAATATTCTTTTTATAGAAGCCGATCATCTCCGGAGGTAATGCAAATACCGCAAGCCGGTTGATGCGCTGATGTCCAAAAAATCCCCAGCCGCCAAAAAGAAAAAGAATACCAATCAAACAAACCCGCTTGCTATAGCGATAAAGACCTGCCAATTTTAACATACAACGTTGATGAATTATACTTGCGCCTGTAAGATAATAAAAAACGAAGCTGCAATGAAAAAACTGATCTTTACTTGTATACTTTTAGCACTCTCCCGCTATACCTATAGCTACGAATATCCGAAAAATGAGAATATCGACATTAAACGTTATATTTTCGAGCTCACTCTCAATGACTCTACAGATGTAATTGCAGGGAAAGCAACTGTTACCATTCTTTTCAAAAAGGCTGTAACCGATTTTGAACTTGACCTGGCAAATAAAGATGCCTCCGGATCGGGCATGGTAGTAACGAACATAACGGCAGAGGGAAAGCCTGTTAAATTCCTTCATCAGAATGACCAGGTAAAAATTACACTACCTTCGCCCTTAAATATAGCTTCGCAGTTGTCATTCACGATTACCTATAGCGGTATACCCCGTGATGGGTTAATCATCTCCAAAAATAAATTTGGCGATCGCACGTTCTTTGGCGACAACTGGCCAAACCGCGCACATCATTGGCTTCCCTCCATCGATCATCCATCAGATAAAGCAGCGGTTGATTTTATTATAACAGCACCTCCTAAATATGAAGTGGTTGGCAGCGGCATAAAGATTGAAGAGAGCTACATTGGCAACCGACAAAAATTAACACACTGGCATGAAGACACCGAGCTTGCTACTAAAGTAATGACCATCGGTGTAGCACGGTTCGCGATAAAACAGACCGGGATTGTAAAAGGTTTCGAAGTTACCAGCTGGGTATATCCACAAAATCGTGAAGAAGGTTTTGAGGCTTACAAATTTGCTCCGCGCATCCTCGATTTCTATGATGCCCATATCGGACCTTACGCTTATAAGAAATTAGCCAACGTTCAATCTACTACACGCTATGGTGGCCTCGAGAACGCCAGCAACATTTTTTACTTCGAAAATTCGGTCGTTGTTGGCGATGGCGTAAACAATGCTACCAAAAATGAATCGCTTGTTGCACACGAAATTGCACATCAGTGGTTTGGTAATTCAGCATCAGAAACCGACTGGCACCATGTGTGGCTCAGCGAAGGGTTTGCCACCTACCTTACCCATCTATATATAGAGTTTATGTATGGCCGCGATCGCATGACCCAAGACCTGCGTGCCGATCGCACCAAAGTGACTGAGTTCTATAAAAAAACGAAGTTGCCGGTAGTGTTCTCTTCATTGCCGGATGACCTGCTACAAATTCTGAGTGCAAACTCGTATGAGAAGGGCAGCTGGATACTTCACATGCTACGCTCTGAAATAGGAGATGAGGCTTTCTGGGCCGGTCTCCAAAATTATTACCGGCTATACAGGAACAGCAACGCCACTACCGAAAACTTCAGGCAGGTAATGGAAGATGCCTCCGGCAAAAAACTTGACGTCTTTTTTACCCAATGGCTCTACCGTGCAGGGCACCCGATGCTGGAATGGAGCTGGAACTACGATGCAAAGACACAATCGGTAAATGTTACCGTCAACCAGGCACAGGCAGGCGATGCGTTTCAGGTGTCGCTGGAAATAGGAATCTATACCGGGAATGGGCAGTCAGGCGAGGTTGAGCGTGTTTGGCTGGATAAAAAATCAAATAAATTCAGCTTCAAAACTGGCCAAAAACCTTTGAAAATAGAGCTGGATCCCAATACCAGCTTACTCTACGAGGGAATTTTAAAGAATTGATTGAACGATACCATTGCAAATCCGGTAAATCCCTTTACCTTTGCAGTCCTTATTTGAAAACGAACTATGGCAAACCATAAGTCAGCAGAAAAAAGAATCCGTGCGAATGAGATCAAGCGTGTAAGAAACCGCTACCAGCATAAAACTACTCGCACCCTCATCAAGAAGTTGAAAACTTCCACGGTGAAGACTGAAGCTCAAGGTCTTTTGAAAGAAGTTTCTTCTTTGATCGATAAATTGGCGAAGAAGAACATCATTCACTGGAAAAAAGCTGCTAACCAGAAGTCGAAGCTTACAAAGCTTGTGAATAAAATCGCTTAAGAAGCGTTTCTTAAACGAACATTAACCTACACATTGCCCCGCCCATAAAGCGGGGTTTTTGCTTTATACTCACCTCACCCGTTATCAGGAAGAAGTAATTATACTTTGCCAAGAGCGATAGAAAATGTGATAGCGTTGAAACAGCCTTTGGCAATTTTTATATCTTCGTGGCAAACGTTGTATAGTATGGTAATAATGGAAGAAAAAGCGCTCAGCATTAAGAGCTGGTCACCCGAAGATCGCCCGCGCGAAAAACTTATCCTCAAAGGCAGGTCGTCACTCTCCGATGCAGAGCTTATCGCCATCTTGTTAGGAACCGGCACTCCTACCGTTGGTGTTTTGGATCTTGCCAAAAGAATTTTGGCACAGGCCGATAACAACCTCCACAAACTGGCCAGCCTCACCGTAAAAGATCTGGTTAAAATAAAAGGCATCGGCGAAGCCAAGGCCATTAGTATTGTTGCTGCCCTGGAGCTTGGCCGCCGAAGAAAAAATATAGAAGACGATAACAAGCCCAAGATTGGCTCATCGAGCGATGCTTTTGAATTGATGAAAGGCGAACTACTCGATATTCAGCACGAAGAGTTCTGGATTATTCTGGTAAACAGAGCCAACCGTGTGCTGCGCAAGCAAATGATAAGTTTGGGAGGAGTATCGGGCACCGTGGCCGATCCAAAAATAATCTTCAAGCTGGCACTCGATGAGCTTGCCACCGGTATCATACTGGCGCACAACCATCCTTCGGGAAACCTGGAGGCAAGCGTGGCCGATCTTCACCTCACCCAAAAACTGAAAGAAGGTGCGCGGCTCCTCGATATTCAAATCCTTGATCACCTGATTATTGCCGGCCAGCGGTACTTCAGCTTTGCTGATCAGGGCATGCTCTGATATACTTGATTGTTACTTTCTTCGTTTCCAGCAGTATCACGTTGTAACGAATGTGAGCACAGGCATTGTTTTTACCTTTCGTTACTTGTTTCTAAGTTTGAAATCCAAACATGAAAAGAAAACGCGCGCTGCTGATCGTCCTGCTGGTCATTACTTTGCCTTTGCTACTCGCACAGGTATGGAAAGACAACGAAGAAGAGCACCAACCCGTGGCTGCGCCTGCTCCCGTTGTTGTTAAACCTTATAGCAACCCCGAGTTTACCGGCATACTTGAAAATTATGAGCAAGAAATAAAGAGCCTGATGCAAGCTTCGGGCACACCTGGCGCAGCCATCGCCATTGTAAAGGACTCGTCTATTGTATATATGAAAGGTTTTGGCCTCAAAGCCGTTGACAACAAAGATTCTGTAGATATTAACACCGTTTTCAGGATAGCATCTGTATCGAAATGCTTTGCTGCTTTTCTTACCGGCACACTGGTGGCCGACAGTACACTTTCGTGGGATGATCATGTGTCTGATTACCTTCCATCATTCACACTCAAATCTGCGGAGTATACCAGGATGCTCACGCTACGCCATGTACTCTCTCATAGCACAGGGCTTCCTTATCACACCTACACAAATCTTGTGGAAGAAGGCATTGAGCTTTCAGCATTACTCGATAAACTGAAAGAAGTGAACATGCCTAATCCTCCCGGCAAAGAATATAGTTATCAGAATGTAGCCTATAGTCTTATCGGAGAAGTGATTCACACTGCCACGAAAAAAACATACGATGAACTCATGAAGGAACGGGTATTTATACCACTCAATATGAAAACTGCATCGCTGGATTATACTTCATTCATTACCAATCCGGATATAGCAAGACCACACCGTATGCGGCGCGGCCAATGGGCAGAAGCGCCCATTACCAATACATACTATAACGTGGCACCTGCCGGTGGTATCAATGCCAGCATCTCCGACATGGCTAACTGGATGCTTGCGTTATTGGGAAACCGAAGAGATGTAATCACTCCCGAAACACTTGCACAGTTATTTACACCACAGGTAGCCGCACCTTCCAAGAACAGAAACTATGGACGAACACATCGCGTAAGCAAATCTTATTACGGATTAGGCTGGCGTATACTATATTATCCGGATGATACATTGGTATACCACGGAGGTTATGTAAACGGCTATCGCAGCGAAGTAGCCGTAAACGTAAAAGACCGCATGGCTATATGCCTGCTGGCAAATGCACCGGGCATTGTAGCGGATACAGGTATACCAGTGTTTCTAAACCTATTCAAAGCACATCGTGATTCCATCATTGCTTATGATAACCGGCAACGTGTTATCTTAGCGAACAAAGAACAAATTAGCCACTAGCTGCTAGCTTCCGGTTACTGGACGTGTGAGAGTGTGACTTGAGTGTGTTTACATTTATCTGTGTAAATCTGTGCGATCTGTGGGAAACAAATTTTATGAAAAAACAAAGCATCTTTATCCTCATTGTAGTAGTCGTTATCATTGTTAGTCTGCTATACTCGTTCATGGGTGGGCAGGATCAAACGGCCTATATCGAACAGATACAAAAGGAGCGCGATGAGAAAGAGCAGTTTATGCGCACTTCGGAAGAATCGCCTTTTGCCAGCAATAAAAATGCATTTCAGGGATTAAAGTATTATCCGGTGGATGTACGCTATAAAATCACGGCCGATCTAAAGCCTGTACAGAATAAAGAAGTTGTATTGCTGCGCACCAACGATGGCAAAGAGCAACGCTATGTTAAGTACGCCTATGCAGAATTTGACCTCGATGGTTTTCATAATAAACTCCTCATCCTGGAGATGATCGACATGGGGCCATTTCGTGGAAAACTTTTCCTCGCCTTTGGTGACGAAACCAGCGCCCGCGAAACATACGGTGCCGGCCGCTACCTCGATGTTACTAAAGTGCAGGGCAGCAATACGATAACACTGGATTTCAACATGGCTTACAATCCCTATTGTGCCTATGCCGATGAGTTTTCGTGCCCGCTGCCACCGGCAGAAAATCTGTTGAAAGTCGCCATTCGCGCAGGCGAGAAAGTTTATCATAACTGAGCGGCCTTTTTTTAATCTTCTGCTTTAGTCAGTTCCGGCTAAACCCTTATTTTTGAGGTCTTATTCATATACTTGGGCAGGTTTGTCCGGGTAATTTTTACTACTTGAATTATGACCATTTCATACAATTGGCTGAAAGAATACATCGACATCCCTGAATCGGCTGAAGAGATCGGAAAAGTGCTTACATCAACCGGTCTTGAAGTTGAGAAAGTGGAAGAGCATGAAACTGTAAAAGGCGGATTGAGAGGACTTGTAATCGGCACTGTAGTTACCTGTGCTAAACATCCCAATGCCGATAAACTTTCGGTTACTACGGTAGATGTGGGTGGCGATCGCGTATTGCCAATCGTATGCGGTGCTCCCAACGTGGCGGCAGGACAGCGCGTGGTGGTGGCTGTGCCGGGCGCAACGGTATATCCTACCAAAGGCGAGCCGTTCACAATCAAGAATGCCAAGATACGCGGAGAGCAATCGGAAGGAATGATCTGTGCCGAAGATGAAATTGGTCTGGGTGAAAGCCATGCAGGTATTATGGTGCTCGACACCACCGTGGCCAACGGTACGCCTGCTGCACAATATTTCAACATTCAATCAGACTATATACTCGAAATCGGCTTAACACCCAATCGTGCCGATGCAGCATCACATATCGGTGTGGTGCGCGACATTCGCGCTTCGAAAAACAGAGACATAAAATATCCATCGGTAGAGGCATTCAAGGTAGACAATCAACAACTTCCTATAGTAGTAGAAGTTGAAAATAAGGAAGCATGCCCGCGCTATAGCGGCATTACGGTTAGCGGCATTACTGTGAAAGAATCTCCCGAGTGGCTGAAGAACCGTTTGCTATCCATCGGTCTTACACCGATCAATAATATAGTCGACATCACCAACTTCATTTGTCATGAGCTCGGGCAACCGATGCATGCTTTTGATGCTGATCAGATCACAGGCAAAAAAGTAATCGTAAAAACATTGCCTGCCGGTTCTAAATTTACCACACTCGATAACAAAGAAAGAACGTTGCTCGCCACCGACCTGATGATCTGCAATGCAGAAGAAGGTATGTGTATAGCGGGTGTATTTGGCGGAACCAAGTCAGGTATAACCGAAGCTACCAAAAATATATTCCTGGAGAGTGCCTATTTCTCGGCTGACTATGTTCGCAAAACTTCGCTGCATCATCAACTGAAAACCGATGCTTCGTTCCGTTTCGAGCGCGGCACCGATCCGAACATTACGGTATATGCACTGAAACGTGCAGCACTGCTGGTAAAAGAAATTGCCGGCGGACAAATTTCTTCCGACATCGTGGATATTTACCCTGCGAAGATTGAGAACAGAACCATCGAGGTAAAAGATAAAAACGTAAACCGCCTTATCGGTAAAGTTATACCGCGTGAGGAGATCTTTGCGATTCTTGAGCGGCTGGATATAAAGATCATTGATAAGAAAGACGATCAGTTCACTGTATCTGTTCCACCGTATCGTGTAGATGTTTTACAAGAGGCAGATATCACCGAAGAGATTCTGCGCATCTATGGTTTCAACAATATAGAACTGGCCGATACTGCAAGTACCGATTACCTGGCAGAGTTCCCGGTAAAGAGCATTGATAAATTCAAACGAAGCATTGGCGAATTGCTTACCGGTAATGGCTTCTATGAAATATGGACCAACTCACTCACCAACCAGGCCTATCAACAAAAACACAAACTTACTTTTAAAGGCGAGCCGGTTGAGATACTGAACAAGCTGAGCGAAGAGCAGGGCATTATGCGACAAACGTTATTGTTTACCGGCCTTGAAGTTTGTGCCTATAACATTAATCGCAAACAAAAAGACCTGAAGCTCTACGAGTTCGGTAAAATATACTATAAAGACGGTGGACAGTATAAGGAAGAAGAGCGCCTCGCGTTTTACCTGACCGGTAATGTTGAGACTGAAAACTGGCGACATAAAACACAGTCTGTTACGTATTACGACCTGGCACAGCAAGTTCAACAGGTGTTGATAAAATGCGGGGTCACAAACCTGAAACAGGAAACAATTAACGATCAGTTACTCGAATATGGCGCTAAACTGTCGAGAGGAAATGAAGAAATCGGCAAGCTTGGTAAAGTAAAACCAGTGCTGCTGAAAGATTTCGGAGTAAAGCAGGAAATATTTTATGCCGAGCTAAATACATCCTTGCTTTTCCAATCGGCAAACCCTAAGTTAGTAATTAAAGAAGTTGTTAAGTTCCCTGAAGTGAGACGCGATCTTTCATTAGTGTTAGATAAGCAGGTAAACTTCAGCGAGATCAGCAACGTGGTGCATACTACCGAGAAGCGGTTAATCAAGAACATCATCGCGTTTGATGTATATGAAGGTGAGAACATTCCGCAGGGAAAGAAAGCGTACGCGCTGGGCTTTACATTGCTGGATGAAACCAAGACGCTTACCGATGACGAGATCGATAAGACCATGAACCGGTTGATGAAAGCTTTCGAGGAAAAGCTTGGGGCTGTAATCCGGAAATAAATAGCAGGAATCGGCATATAACGCTCTGCAATGAGTGTAATTACCAACGGCTACTGGCGAAACCCAGCAGCATAAAGAATTGAAATGGATCAAGAACTCTTAAAGTCTAACCTTACGGGGTTAGAACGTAAACTTGTGGTGCTCATTAACGAGCACAAAAATCTGAAAGAGGAACTCAAGAGCCTGAAATCCGAAAATCAGGAACTGAAAGCTGCTATTAAAGTCCGCGATGAACAGATCTCCGGTTTTCATAATCAACTGAAAATCACTAAAATTGTGGATAATTTAAACCCGGAAGACGGAAGTGTTCTGGAGTTAAAGAAAAAAGTGGACGAATACATTCGTGAGATAGACAAGTGCATCGCTCACTTAAGCAGATAAAAAGCAACCCCGTAAGGTAAATTGATGGAGGAACTTTCAATAAAGATAAAGATAGCCGACCGCGAGTACCCCATGAAGGTAAAGCGTGCCGATGAAGAGCGGGTGCGAACGGCTGGGAGACTCATCAATGAGAAACTCAAAACTTACCGGGAGCAATTTGGAATTGATGACAAACAAGATCTACTGGCTATGGTAGCATTCGATTGCCTGGTAGATAAAATGGCCGCCGATGAAAACCATCAGGTTATTGACCAAACCGTGTTTGAGAAGGTAAATCACCTCAACCACCTCGTGTCTCAATCTATTCTGTAATTTTCTTTTACTCCTTTCCTTTCTGAGCCAAGGTGGCATACCGGGGTAGTATATATAAACCCCTTATTTTTTTATGTCTCTCTTTTATGTCATAGTCATCGTGGGCAGCCTGGTGTTAACCACCGTGCTGAGTTTTGTAATCGGGTCGGTTCTTTCCAACAAAAAAATGAAACGAAGTCTGGATGATGCAGACGACCGCGCCAAGCTGATTATCAAAGAAGCCGAAATTGCAGCCGAAAACCTGAAGAAAGACCGAATCCTCGAAGCCAAAGAAAAAATTCTGAAGATGCGCTCCGAGTTCGAAGAAGAAGCCAACAAGAAGAAGAACCTCATCATCAGCAACGAACAGAAGATCAAGCAACGCGAGCAAACCCTGAGCAAAGAGATAGAAAGCCTCAAGCGCAAAGAAGGCGAGCTTGACGATATCCGCACCGACCTTTCTGCTCAACTCGAGCACGTTAAAAAGCGCAAGGAAGAACTCGACAAGTTCAACCAGCAGAAGATACAGGTGCTCGAAAACATTTCGAAGCTCACCGCCGATGAAGCCCGCGAGCAACTCATTGCTTCCCTCAAAGACGAAGCACAAACCCGCGCATCGAGCTACATCAAAGACATTATGGAGCAGGCTAAACTTACTGCTACCAAAGAAGCCAAAAAGATTGTAGTAGAAACCATTCAGCGCACGGCTACGGAACATGCCGTAGAAAACTGTGTATCGGTATTCAACATCGAGAGCGATGATATTAAAGGTAAAGTAATCGGTCGCGAAGGCCGTAACATCCGCGCACTCGAAGCCGCTACCGGCGTTGAAATTATAGTAGACGATACTCCGGAAGCGATCATCATTTCCGGCTTCGACCCGGTGCGCAGAGAGATCGCGCGCCTGTCGCTGCACCGCCTCGTGCAAGACGGCCGTATACACCCGGCCCGCATTGAAGAGATCGTGGCAAAAACTACCAAGAACATTGAAGATGAAATTGTAGAGATTGGCGAGCGCACCGTGATAGACCTCGGTATACATGGTTTGCACCCCGAGCTGGTAAAGATGGTAGGCCGGATGCGCTATCGTTCATCGTACGGACAAAACCTGTTGCAGCACTCACGCGAAGTGGCCAACCTCTGCGCGATTATGGCGAGCGAACTTGGCCTCAACGTGAAGCAAGCAAAACGTGCCGGCTTGTTGCACGATATAGGTAAAGTATGGCCCGAAGAACTCGAGAAGCCACACGCTATAGTAGGCATGGAGCTGGCGCAGAAGTATAAAGAACACCCGGTAATCTGCAACGCTATAGGTGCTCACCACGATGAAATTGAAATGACCAGCATTATCTCTCCTATTGTGCAGGCCTGCGATGCCATAAGCGGTGCACGCCCGGGCGCAAGACGCGAGGTGATGGAGCAGTATATCAAGCGCCTCAAAGAACTCGAAGAGCTGGGCCTCAGCTTCGATGGCGTAGAGAAATGCTATGCTATACAAGCCGGCCGCGAGCTGCGCGTAATTGTAGATGCCGAGAAAGCAACAGACGATCGCGCAAGCCAGCTGAGCTTCGACATCTCTCAAAAGATAGAACGCGACATGCAATATCCCGGACAGGT
>NZ_DAIQRQ010000042.1:0-45382 GCF_036786105.1 Ohtaekwangia sp. | reverse complement strand
ACTGATCGAAGTTGATAAAGCAGAACTAAACTGTTAACAGCTTTTCCGGATAACGAATAACTATTAACGTGTAACTAATAACGATTAACAGATAAACAAATAACGTTTACTAAAGCTCAAATGTAAATCCCTTCTCTGTCAACCGGTCATAAATCTTTTTGTCGAACCTGTATAAACTGGCTGCGCGGTGCGACACATCTTTTTGTTTTTCTTCGCAGGGTACGAGCAGGTTCATCTTCATAAGCTTGCGTCTGAAGTTGGGCTTGTCGAGTTTCTTTTCGAGAATGGCTTCGTATAGTTCTTGTAGTTGGAGCAACGTGAATTTCTTGGGTAGCAGGTTGAACCCTATCGGTTCATGACGCACTTTGTGTTTGAGATGTGTGAGCCCTGCTTCCAGAATTTCATTGTGATCGTAAGGAAGCCCCGGTATATCTCCAATCTTAAACCACTTGGCATCGGATGCTGTAAAGCCGGGATCAAGCGTATAGTTCTCAGGTTTTACCAATGCATAATATACAATGGTAATAACCCGCTTGGATGGATACCGATCTACATTACCAAAGGAGCGAAGCTGTTCAAGGTATATTTTGGAAACACCGGTAAGATCTTGTAGCAGGCGTGCGGCCGCATCGTCAGCACTTTCGTTGTATTTAATCCATCCTCCCGGCAGCGCCCACTTGCCTTTGCTGATCCCTTCACCGTGCTCCACCAGCAGGATGTCAAGTTCGCTTTTCTTAAAACCAAAGATGAGACAGTCGATTGAGAGGGCCTCAATTACTGCATCCGGGAAATCTTTTGCCATAAATCGAATCAGGCCGGAAGATAGAAAATAAATTCAGCACACTTGTAGTCAAATGTACTATAAGTTATATCTTTAACCCGATTTTCAACCGATTGAACATCATGGTATGAAGTATTGCCAGGTTTGCTGCTTTTTTAAACGACATGCTGCTGCGTACATTCATACACTTGGAAAACTACTCACTTTATATTAAGGAAATATGAAATACCTGCTGGGTTATGATCTCGGGAGCTCGTCAATAAAAGCAACGCTGGTAGATGCCGGCACGGGGCAGGTGGTGGCCTCGGCACAATCACCTTCGGAAGAAATGCCGATGCTGGCCGTGCACGCTGGCTGGGCAGAACAAGATCCGGAAATGTGGTGGGAGCATGCAGTAAAAGCACTGCAAACCTGTTTGAAAAAATCGGGCATCAACGGAGCCGACATCGCTGCGATTGGTATATCGTATCAAATGCACGGACTGGTTTGTGTTGATAAAGATCAGAAAGCATTACGTCCTTCTATTATCTGGTGCGATAGCCGCGCGGTGGAGATTGGCAAGAAAGCTTTTCAACAGTTGGGTGCCGATTATTCGCTTCAACATTTACTCAACTCACCCGGTAACTTTACGGCATCTAAGCTTCGCTGGGTAAAGGAGAATGAACCCCAGGTATTTGAGCGTATTTACAAGATTATGTTGCCTGGCGACTTTCTTGCGATGCGCCTTACAGGTGATATTGTAACCACAGCGTCTGGTTTATCAGAAGGTATGTTTTGGGATTATGAAGCCGAGGCTCCTTCGAAGAAGCTTCTTGAACTTTATGGTATACCTGCCGATTTGCTGGCCACACAGGCACCGACATTTTCAATACAGGGAAAAGTAAAAAAAGATATAGCAGCACAACTCGGATTGCAAGAAGGTACACCGGTGAGCTATCGCGCAGGCGACCAACCTAACAACGCATTCTCTTTAAATGTACTGAACCCAGGTGAAACGGCTGCAACAGCAGGTACCTCAGGTGTTATTTATAGTGTTACGGATAAGAATGCGTACGATAAGAAGTCGCGTGTAAATACATTTATACACGTGAATGACAAACGTCCTGCAAAAAGCAATGGCGTGTTGTTGTGTATCAACGGTACTGGTATCCTCAATAGCTGGCTGCGCAAGAATCTCAAGAGCAAAGGCGAATCCTTTGGATATGATGAGATCAATAGTATTGCTGCAAATGCACCCATTGGCGCTGATGGATTAACCGTGCTTCCTTTCGGCAACGGTGCTGAGCGTGTGCTGGAAGATAAAAACATCAACAGTACTTTTTATGGATTGAACTTCAATCGCCATTCGCAGTCACACGTGTTCAGAGCAGCACAGGAAGGAATTGTGTTTGCGTTGAAGTATGGCTTTGATGTATTGCAAGGCATGGGCTTGAAGACAAACGTAATCCGAGCGGGTAATGCCAATATGTTTCTGAGTCCATTGTTCCGCGAGGCATTCGTTAACACCATTGGCGCACGACTGGAATTATATGATACGGACGGATCAAAAGGTGCAGCGCTGGGTGCCGGGGTAGGAGCGGGTATTTATACTTCTTTCGAAGAAGCGTTCAAAGGATTGAAGATCATAAAATCAGAAGAGCCGGATGCAGACAAGGCAAATGCCTATAAGGAAGCTTACGGTAACTGGTTGAGGTTGTTGGAGGGGCAGTTAAAATAAAGTCTGGCTAAGGAAAATATTTGTAAACGTCTTTTCGATGAAGGCAGCGAAGAAAGGTTACGGAGTTGTTTTTTATGATGACGCCCAATCGGTAGTCACCAGTTCTAATTCTGTAGTAAATGCTTCCGCCTTTGAGTTTCTTCAGATTTTAGATTTCCGAAGGATGCGAAGCTCTCTCCACTTCTTCAATGCAGTCTGCAATTTTATTCAGCAAAAATTTATTACTAAAACCTTGGGTGTCTTTCTCAAATGCTTTGTCAATGAGAACCTTCATTCACTACGAAGTTTTTTTAGAAACTTCTTGGTATCAGTATATCGACCTGTACGACCCTTACGCATAGCATTTATCATGGCAATGTCTTCCGCCTCACTGGCAGATAGCTTTCGAACATCAATACCAATTTTTTTCGCAATATTCAGAACCATTACAAGATCTTTCTTCGATTTGGTCTTTAACAACGCTGTTTCCATTCGAAATAATTTTAAACAAATATAAATACTTTAACACCAATAAATATTCATGAAACTAACACTCGGCGACAAGGAATACTTCAAAGGCATAGGCCAGGTGAAGTATGAAGGTAAAGAATCAGACAACCCGCTGGCATTTAAATTCTACAATGCCTCACAGAAGGTAGGTAAGAAAACAATGGAAGAACATTTCCGTTTTGCCATTGCTTACTGGCATACGTTCTGCGGAACAGGCGGTGATCCGTTCGGACCTGGTACTAAAAAATTTGCATGGAATGCAAGTGATGATGCCATGCAACGCGCCTATGATAAAATGGATGCTGCATTCGAGTTCATCACCAAGATCGGTGTGCCATTCTATTGCTTCCATGACTTCGATTTGGTTGATGAAGGCGCTACACTGAAAGAATCAGAAGATCGTCTTCAGAAGATTGTTGACTATGCCAAGAAGAAACAAAAAGCTTCCGGTGTTAAACTGTTGTGGGGAACAGCCAACCTGTTTTCAAACCCGCGCTATATGAATGGTGCCGCTACCAACCCTGATTTCAACGTAGTATGCTATGCTGCTACACAAGTAAAACAGGCATTGGATGCAACCATCGAGCTGGGTGGTTCTAACTATGTATTCTGGGGCGGCCGCGAAGGCTATATGTCGCTGTTGAACACCGATATGAAACGTGAGCTCGAGCACATGGCGCGCTTCCTGCATGCCGCGAAAGATTATGCTCGCGCACAAGGTTTCAAAGGTACATTCCTCATCGAACCAAAGCCGATGGAGCCTTCTAAACATCAATATGATTTTGACTCTGCTACCTGTATAGCATTCCTCCGTGAGTTTGGTTTGATGGATGATTTTAAACTGAACATCGAAGTGAACCACGCTACATTGGCACAGCATACATTCGATCACGAATTGCAGGTAGCCGCTAACGCAGGTGTACTCGGCAGCATCGATGCGAACCGTGGCGACAACCAGAATGGCTGGGATACAGACCAGTTCCCCAATAACCTATATGAACTCACCGAAGCCATGCTGGTAATTCTGCAGGCAGGTGGCTTCAAGAACGGTGGTGTAAACTTCGATGCGAAAGCAAGAAGAAATTCAACTGACCTCGTGGATATATTCTATGCGCACATCGGTGGTATGGATTCATTTGCGCGTGCATTGCTGATCGCACAAGCTATCCTCGAAGATGGTACTTACACCAGCCTGCGCAAAGAGCGCTACGCTTCTTTCGACTCTGGTAAAGGAAAACAATTTGAGCAAGGTAAAGTAGGACTGGAAGAACTGGTTACCCTGGCACACAAAAATGGTGAGCCTGCACAAATCAGCGGTAAACAGGAATACTATGAAAACCTGCTGAACAAGTTTATCTAAGAATTATTTCCCACAGATTTCACAGATTAACACAGAAGTATTATTTGTGAAAATCTGTGAGTTCTGTGGGAGATTTTATATAGTCGCGAACTCCAGAGATTAAGCCAGCGGAGCCATTGTATAGTCTTTCGGACTTTCGTCTTCACACTTCCCGACTTGCATTTTATTTATTATCTTGGGTGTACACAACAGGAACGCACTATGAAAACATTGATGCTGTTATTGCTGATCCTGACCTCAAGCGGTGCCACGGCCCAGATTAATTCATTCCGAAAAGGCAGCAACTCTCTGCTGGGTTTCTTTCGGGTAAAAGAAAACACACTTCCTGTAGATTATCGTGCAACGCGACAGGTACTGGTTCTTCGAACACCACCGTCGGATGCATTTACCTCTTCTTCCTATTGGCAAACCGCCACGTACACTACATACTCTGAAAACGGACGGATTCGCACCACGCATATATTTGATATTAACGGTCAGCTTCGTGAATCACGACCTTCAGTAAGTTTGCGTAAAACCGGAGTGCTTTCATATTTGAGGGTTCAGTTCTCCCTGCAGCGACAACCCACACTCTTTACATACACTCTTCATTAAGCCGGTTAACGGCTAACAATTAACTGATAACGATTCTGCCACCAGATAAACTTCATTTTTGTTAACGCCATTTTTCGCTTTATTTTGTTCTTGTAGTTTTGAGTAAAGTCTAAGTATTGATGAATATGAAAAATATCTTTTGTTTCCTGATGGTATTAGTGGTTCCATTTTTTACCCAGGCACAGGCAAACGTTTCGTATGGAAGTTTCAAGCTGGTAGACCAGCAGCTCATTTATCAAAAAGTATTTGTAGAAGACTCCGTTACCGTAGCGAAAGCTGCCGAATACTATAAAACGTTGCCTTACGTTTCTAACCTGGCAACGACCAACGATGAGGTTACCTTTGATATGAACGACCTGGTAGTTGACTATAAGAAATTTCAATTCACGCAAGTGGCTACACCTCCAATCATCCAGACAGGTAAATATAGCGGCAAAGTTACTGTAGGCATACGCGATGGTAAATACAGAATAACCGTAAGCGAGATACAGTTAACAGGCGATATCGGTTACAAGAAAATTACCGAGAAAGACAAGCTCACCAACTACGCTGCCAAGAACAGCGGCACCATTATGAACCAGGAATGGTGCAAACCCAACACCCTCGGACTTCTCGAAAAAGCCTTCACCGATAAGCTCCAGTACGTTCCGCAACACAAGAAGATAGCAAAAGATGATTGGTGAGAAAATAGCAGCGAGTTTCTAGCCTCTGGCTGCTAGATGAGCTGCTTCTTTGGAACATAGAGAGACAGAGGATATGGAGATATGAAAGGGGCTATTCGTTAATCGTTATCCCAAGAGTCTATTGACGATTAACCTGTAACCGATAACGACTTTCCTTCTCAGCAGCCAATAACCTGAAGCCAGCGGCCATCAAGTTATCCAATGTAACATCTTCTCCTTCACCGGGTTTTCAAAGGGTGTATTGTTCTGCTGCGACAGATCCCATTCGCGCTTTAGCTCGTGATACCAGCGGGCTTGTGCATCGGGTTCGCCAATCAACATCAGCGTTGGTTTTGTTTCCAGTCCTTTGCTGAGTTTTCTGAATACATGCAAGTCCTGGTGTATAAACTGCTTTCCTAAATAACGCAATGGCCACCACAGGTATTTCACGAAACCAAATGTAGCATAGAAGATGTGATTGAGCTCCGTTTCATTTTCATTGATAGGCGTGAGGCAGGTAATGGAAACGATCTCATGATTACCGACACGGATATGTTCAAAGCGATTTCCCGGTAATTGAAAATTGATCTCGGTGGATGTTTCTCCCTTCAATATAGAATATCCCTTCGAGTTGGATGAAGGTTTATGCCGTGCCATCTTGAAACCCAGTTCACTTGGCTCGAACTTCTTCTCCTTTAGTTTTAACTTTTTGGCCGATCGCCAGTACCACGACTGGTGTACGAATGTAACGTGCGCCGGGTCAATCAATCCAATCACTGAGTGGTCAATGTTGGCAGGCATCGTTACCTTCTCTACAAATCTGAATTTTTTGCCAGCAGGAATTAACAGATCAGGTACTCGTTCTTCAGCGCCTTGTAACTGGCTTTTACTCCGCGGTATATAAATCCAGACCGTGCCGTTGATTTCTTTACAGGGATATTTGAATACCTTGATCTTGTTGCAGTCGAATTTCTCATCGGCAAGTGCAGGTATTTTAGTACACGTGCCGGTGTGATCAAATTTCCATCCGTGGTAGCAGCACTGTATTTCTTTGCCGTCATACCAACCATTGGAGAGGGGTACACCGCGGTGCGGGCAGTTATCTTTTAATGCAAAAGGTATATCATTTTCATCGCGGCCAAACACGATTCGCTCACCGAGTATTTCTTTGGAGAGGAGTTTGCCTCGCTTGAGGAATGAGCCATGCATGGCAAAGTACCAGAGGTTTCTTAGGAAGAGTGATTCGGTCATTATTTCAGGAGCGGTAAAAGGTACAAAACTAACGATTTCGGAGCGAAGCTTTACGAAACATAAAAAGGTCAAAAAATTAAAAAATTGTGACCGTCAACGCTTGATGCAATCGTTTCCGGTAATTTTATTTGTTTACTTTTCGCCGCGATAATATTTTATTGCATCAAATCTCAAACGAATGAAATGTCCATCGGATTGTCTTACTTCCTTCAAGACTTTATTTGGTCGATCGGATATTTTTCACACATCCATAAACTAAAACAATCAATTAACACATGAAAAGAAAATTGCGCATGGGTATGGTGGGAGGTGGTCTGACTTCTTTTATCGGACCTGTACACCGTAAAGCAGCTGGTATTGACGGAGAAATTGAACTTGTCTGTGGAGCGTTCAGCGTGGTTCCGGGAGAGTCGAAAGCAACGGGTGAAGCACTTTACCTGAACCCGAACCGGGTATATGAAACCTACCAGGAGATGTTCGAGAAGGAGGCTAAACTACCGGCCAGCGAGCGCATGGATTTTGTATCGGTTGTTACTCCGAATCACGTTCACTTCGGTCCCTCTAAGATGGCACTCGAGCACGGCTTTCACGTAATCGTTGAAAAGCCCATCGCCTTTTCATTGAAAGAAGCAGAAACGCTGAAGAAGATTGTCGATAAGACAGGCCTGATATTAGGACTTACACATACCTATACCGGTTATCCGCTTGTGAAGGAAGCGCGCAACATGGTGGCTGCCGGTAAACTCGGTGAAATCAGAAAAGTATTTGTAGAATATCCGCAAGGATGGTTGTCAACACTGCTGGAGAAATCCGGAAATGCGCAGGCTTCCTGGAGAACAGACCCCAAGCAATCGGGCATGGGCGGTGCAATCGGTGATATCGGTACACACGCTGCGAACCTCGCAGAGTATATCACCGGGTTGAAAATTACAGAAGTATGTGCCATGCTCAATACCGTAGTAAAAGGCCGTCACCTCGATGACGACAGCTCGATGCTGATCCGTTTCGAGAACGGTGCATCCGGTATATTGATGGCAACACAGGTTGCTGCTGGTGAAGAGAATAACCTCAACATTCGTATTTACGGAGAGAAGGGTGGTATCGAATGGAAACAGATGGAGCCTAACACACTCGTAGTAAAATGGCTGGGCAAACCGATGGAGATCGTTCGTGCAGGACAATCGTATTTGTCAGACGATGCAAAAGCGTTTACCCGTACACCGGCCGGTCACCCCGAAGGATACCTGGAAGCATTCGCCAATATATACCGCGCATTCACAAGAGCAGTTCGCGATTTCAAACCGGGTAAAAAAATAAACTATGCCAAGTACGACTTCCCTGATGTAGAAGATGGTGTACGCGGAATGAACTTTGTACAAACCGTAGTAAAATCAGCGACTTCAAACAAGAAGTGGACACCGTTGAAGTAGCCGCTGGCTTCAGGCCGCTAGCTGCTGGAATTAAAGGCCCTAACAGAAAGCGTAAAACTGAAAGTAAAAACGCTAATGGTAGTACAACGACTAGCAGCTAGAGGCTAGTAGCTAGCAGCTGATTTTAAATAGCTATAAACTGCGAGACGGATTATAGCTGAAAGTAAAACGGTAACGGTAGTACAAACGACTAGCAGCTGGCAGCTAGAAGCCAGCAGCTTGAAAAAAAGCGTACAGCTTATTTAAACAAACGAGCACCAAAAGGAAATGAAAACGATAAAAGGTCCTGCGATATTTCTGGCGCAGTTCATGGGCGATCAACCGCCATTTGATAATTTGAAGACAATCTGCAAGTGGGCAGCTTCTTTAGGATATGCAGGTGTACAGATCCCTACGTGGGATGCGCGCTGCATCGACCTGAAGCAGGCAGCCGAGAGTAAAGATTATTGTGATGAATGGAAAGGAATCATAGAATCATGTGGCTTGCAGGTAACGGAACTTTCCACGCACTTGCAGGGACAACTGGTGGCAGTACATCCCGCATACGATGATCTTTTTGACGGCTTTGCACCGAAAGAACTTCGTGGCAATCCGAAAGAGCGCACGGCATGGGCAATAGAGCAACTGAAGTATGCAGCCAAGGCAAGTGAGAATTTAGGATTGACAGCGCATGCTACATTCTCCGGTGCACTCATGTGGCATACTGTATATCCATGGCCACAACGCCCTGCGGGATTAGTGGAAGATGGATTTGCTGCACTGGCGAAACGCTGGCTGCCTATACTTAATGCATTTGACAAATCCGGTGTTGATGTTTGCTACGAAATACACCCGGGCGAAGACCTGCACGATGGTATAACCTTCGAGCGCTT
The DNA here is from genome assembly GCF_036786105.1 of Ohtaekwangia sp. Lineage (NCBI taxonomy): Bacteria > Pseudomonadati > Bacteroidota > Cytophagia > Cytophagales > Fulvivirgaceae > Ohtaekwangia > Ohtaekwangia sp. Next base: position 36,226 of record NZ_DAIQRQ010000042.1, on the reverse strand, counting down.
CTGGGAAGCTACCGGTAAACACGAGCGCTGCAACCTGCTATACGATCCAAGTCACTTTGTATTGCAGCAACTCGATTATCTGCAGTATATAGATTTCTATCACGACTTCATCAAGATGTTCCATGTAAAGGATGCCGAGTTCAATCCTACCGGAAAGAGCGGTGTATACGGAGGCTACCAGGATTGGATCGACCGTCCGGGGAGATTCCGTTCGCTGGGTGACGGACAAGTGGATTTCAAATCCATCTTCAGTAAACTTACGCAATATGGTTTTGATGGCTGGGCTGTGCTCGAATGGGAGTGCTGCATGAAGCACCCCGAACAAGGTGCTGCCGAAGGAGCTCCGTTCATTAAGAGTCACATTATCCGTGCAACAGACAAAACGTTTGACGATTTTGCAGCTACGGGAAAAGATCAGAAATTCAACAAGAAAGTTCTAGGAATATAAACGCTACTAAAAACGAAAAACAGAAATGAAAAAACTATTTGTCCTCATTGCCCTGGTTGGAATGGCAAGCTTCTCGCTTACATCATGCGGATCAAAAAAAGAAGAAAAGAAAGAAGAGGCTGATGCGTATAGCGATTACGAAAAAGCAGATGACAAGAAAGAAGAATCTGCAGCTTCATCATCGTCTGCAGAAGACCTGATCGCGCAAGGCCAGGCGCTGGTAGATGCAAGTGATTGCAAAACCTGCCATCACCCTACAAACAAAATCGTAGGACCATCTCATACCGATGTAGCGAAGAAATATGAGTTTACCAAAGCCAACGTAACAATGCTTGCCAACAAGATCATTAACGGTGGAAGCGGTAACTGGGGCGAGATACCCATGTCGCCACACGCAGATATATCACAGGCCGATGCTGAAAAGATGGCAATGTATGTATTGTCGCTCGATGGCGAGAAACCAAAAGATTAATCAGCCGCAAGGCATCAGATTTTACAACCAATCAGTCAGTTAACCCGGGAATGTCCATCTTCATTTTGTTGTATGGACATTTCTTTTCATCCACTTAAACCCAAACCCGATGAAACGTTTCTGGACGCTCGCAGTGATGATGTTTATGATACTATCTTCTTCCGATAGCTTTTCGCAGAACAAATTGACACCGGCAGAGTCGAAAGCCGGATGGAAACTTCTTTTTGATGGAACCAGCACAAAAGGATGGCATGTGTATAACAAATCATCCAACGGTGCCGCCTGGAAAATTGCCGATGGTGAATTATACCTCGATGCGTCAGCCAAAGAAGGGAGAGGCGACCTCGTTACCGATAGTGAATATGAGAATTACGAACTTACATTAGAATGGAAAGTGAGTGCCTGTGCGAACAGCGGCATTCTGTTCAATGTAGTGGAAGATGCTAAATATGCACATGTATACCTCACCGGTCCGGAAATGCAGGTGCTGGATAACAGCTGCCATCCGGATGCAAAAATTAACAAGCACCGCGCAGGCGATCTTTACGACCTGATTGCATGCTCTACAGAAACTGTAAAGCCTGCCGGTGAATGGAATGAAGTAAAGATCATTTCCAAAAACAGTCACTACGAGTTCTGGCTCAACGGAACAAAAGTAGTGACCTTCACCATGCACGATGCTGCATGGGATGAAATGGTAAAGAACAGCAAGTTCAAGTCGATGCCTGACTTTGGAAAAGCAAAGAAGGGCCACATCGCACTTCAGGATCATGGCGATAAGGTTTCCTTCCGAAACATCAGGATCCGGGAACTGAAATAAATATTAATATAATGCCTGTGTAGCCTCTATATACAGGCCTTTTAATTCCACTATATATATGAAGCATTCCAGTATTGCTATACTATTACTGTTTTGCCTGGTATTTTCATGCAAACAGGAAAGACCCCGTGTCCTTGTTTTCTCCAAAACAAAAGGCTATCGCCACGAATCGATCAGCACCGGCAAGGTGAAGCTGATAGAACTTGGCGCGAAGAATAACTTTGACGTGGATACAACGGAAGATGCCAGCGCATTTACGGATGAAAATCTGAAGAAATATAGCGCGGTAATTTTTCTGAACACCACACAGGATGTACTCAACCTGCAACAGCAGGGATATTTTAAACGCTTTATACAAGCGGGCGGAGGATTTGTAGGTGTACACGCTGCCGCAGATACCGAATACGAATGGCCGTGGTATGGCCGCCTGGTGGGAGCGTACTTCAAAAGCCATCCGCACATACAGGATGCTACACTAAAGAAAGTAAAGCCTTTTGGCTCCGGTACTTTACCCGATTCGTGGACTCGTAAAGATGAGTGGTATAATTACCGGAATATATCCGATAGCATTCATGTAATCTATAACCTGGATGAAACTTCGTACCAGGGTGGACAGAATGGAAGTAATCACCCGATAGCCTGGTATCACGAGTTTGATGGCGGCCGCGCGTTCTATACGGGCATGGGCCACACCCATGAAAGTTATTCAGACTCACTCTACATGCAACACTTGCTGGATGGCATTCAGTATGCTATAGGCGAAAGCAAACTCGATTATGCAAAGGCCACCGCGAAAGTAGCTCCGGAAGACAATCGCTTTACCAAGACGGTGCTTGACTTTAACCTCAACGAACCTACTGAAATGGTGGTGCTGAACGATAAGCGCATCATTTTCGCAGAGCGCAAAGGCGATATAAAACTGTACGATCCGAAGGACGGCAAAGTAAAGGTGATCAACACGTTGAATATAGGTACCAAGTTCGAAGACGGTGTGATGGGGTTAACGACCGATCCCGGCTTCGATCAGAACCATTGGCTATATATATACTATGCACATCCTGAGAAATCGGAGAATATACTCTCGCGCTTTACGTTTACCGGCGATAAGATCGACATTGCTTCCGAGAAAATAATGATTGAAGTGCCTACACAACGCGAGAGCTGCTGCCATACCGGCGGTTCACTCGCGTTTGATGCAAACGGCAATCTCTTCCTATCAACGGGTGATAATACCAATCCGTGGGAATCGAAAGGATATAGCCCTTCCGATGAGCGCCCCGGACGCGGTCCGTATGATGCACAGAAATCAGCATCTAACACCAACGATCTGCGCGGTAAAATTCTGCGCATTCACCCGGAGCCCGATGGGAGCTATACCATTCCCGAAGGAAACCTGTTTGCCAAAGGAGAACCACAAACACGTCCGGAGATATATGTGATGGGCTGTAGAAATCCGTATCGTATTTCAATCGATCAAAAGACCGGAACGTTGTTCTGGGGAGAAGTTGGCCCGGATGCCGGTGAGCCGGATTCACTGCGTGGCCCGCGTTCATACGATGAGATCAACATGGCAACAAAAGCCGGTAATTTTGGGTGGCCTTATTTTGTAGGCAAAAATTTCGCGTATTCAAAATATGACTATGCCACCGGTAAAGTTGGTGCGTGGTGGGATCCCGCCAAACCAATCAACGAATCAATAAACAATACCGGTAAGCACGAGCTTCCTCCGGCTCAACCGGCATTGATATATTATCCGTATGCCAAGTCGGAAGAGTTTCCGATGTTGAAAGAAGGTGGACGCAACGCCATGGCCGGACCGATTTATTACAGTGATCAGTATAAAGGTATATCCACTGCGTTTCCGGATTACTTTGATGGTAAACTGATCGCCTATGACTGGATGCGCAACTGGATCTTCCTGGTAAGCCTGGATGCAAACGGAGCGATAGCAGACATGGAGCCATTTATGGCCGATACGCAATTCAGTAACATTATAGACATGGCGTTTGGTCCGGATGGTAAACTATATATGATTGAATACGGTACCAAGTGGTTCTCTCAAAACCTTGATGCACGGTTGGTGCGGATCGATTACAACGGAGGCAATCGCACACCGGTAGCGAAACTTACTGCAGATAAAACATCAGGCGCTGCACCGCTTACAGTAAACTTCTCCAGCAAAGGCAGTATGGATTATGACACCGGCGATAAACTTGCTTACGTACTGGAAGCAGGAGGGAAGACCTATACTTCAAACGACACAGCCTTTACCGTTACGTTCGATAAACCGGGTGTATATAACGTAAAGCTTAACGTTACTGACGACAAAGGCAACAGCCATGCAGCAACTACCAAAATACTGGTAGGCAACGAACCTCCGGTAATTACCGCGAGCCTAACCGAAGGAAACAAGACATTCTATTTCCCTGATACCAAAGTGAAATATAGCGTGAAGGTGTCTGACAAAGAAGACGGCTCCACTACGGATGGTACCATTAAAGAAGATGCTGTAACGGTATCATTCGATTTCCTGAAAGGTTTTGATATGGCCCAAATAGCACAGGGACACCAGATGCCTTCGGCCGAGTTACCGGGAAAAGCACTGATCGCGAAGAGTGATTGTAAATCGTGCCACATCATCGATCAGCGTTCTGCAGGGCCAAGCTATAAAGAAGTGGCGGCCCGGTATAAAACACAGACCGATGCCATCGACCGGCTCGCGATCAAGATCATTAAAGGTGGTGCCGGTATATGGGGTGATACGGAAATGGCAGCACACCCGCAGGTGAGTGTAGAAGATGCCAAAGAAATGGTACGCTATATTTTATCGCTGTCTGATGAAAAACCTGTGAAAAAACTTCCTCTGAATGGCGTAGTCACCACGGGAAAAGAAACGCAGGGAGCATACCTGCTCACGGCATCGTATCATGACAAAGGTGCGAATAGTATACCTTCCATTGGCTCGACTGCCACACTGATGCTGCGCAGCCCGATGTTGAAGGCGGATGAAGCTACCGATCTTCACCTGGTGCGCGTATTTCGCTGGGGAGGAAACGTTGGATTCGAAAATGTGAAGCATACCGCGCATGCTGCCTTCGCGAAACTTGATCTTGCCGGAGTGAAGCGCGCCAAAGTATATCCGTATCTTGGTGATGATCAGGTAGGAGGAACGATCGAGATACACCTTGACAAGCCCGATGGAAAACTTCTTGGTAAAGCAAATGCATCCGGAAAGGGATTGCAACCGCAAACCATTAATCTCGAACCTTTAACCGGATATCACGATTTATACATTGTCTTTCGAAATGAGAGTGCAAGAGACAAATCTTTGTTTTACTTTGGAGGTATCGAATTGTTGAACAAGTAGCCTATTTCTAAACCTATAACCATGAAAAGAAGAGAATTTGTACAAACAGCATCGTTCGCAGCTGCGGGTCTGCTCTCCCTGCCAACATTTCTGGCAGCCGGTAAAGTAAATGCCGCGACTCTCGGACTTCAACTCTACTCACTGCGCGACAGCATTCCCAATGATCCTAAAGGTGTATTGCAAAAAGTAGCGAGCTTCGGTTATAAAGAACTGGAGACGTACAGCTATAAAGACAGCAAGATATTCGGAATGGATTTCATGGAGTTCGGCAAGTATGTGAAGAGCCTTGGCATGAAAGTTACCAGTGGCCACTACGGTTGGGATATTGTACGCGGCAACTGGGAGCAGGCGGTAAAAGATGCCAAAGCCATTGGTCAATCGTATATGGTTGTACCCTGGATTGCCCAGGAAGAGCGCGGCTCTATCGCGAGCTTCAAAAAACTTTGTGGCGAATTGAATAAAGCCGGAGAGATATGCAACAAGCATGGCATCCGTCTGGGGTATCATAACCACGCTTTTGAATTTGATAAAGTAGATGGTCAGGTACCTTACGATGTAATGCTGGCCGAGCTTGACCCTAAGAAAGTATCCATGGAGATGGATATCTTCTGGGTAGTAAATGCCGGTTATGACCCGATCAAATATTTTGAAAAATATCCCGGCCGCTTTGAGCAATGGCACGTAAAGGATATGAACAAAGAAGATCGCAATAAGAATGCAGACGTAGGTACAGGTTCGATCGACTGGAAACCTATCTTCGCGAAAGCCAAGCAGTCAGGTTTGAAACATTACTACGTGGAGCAGGAATCGTATCCTGGGGCGCCTATCGACAGCGTGGCAGCCTGCGCTAAATATTTGAAGACCATCCTATAATTTGTTTTTTGTTTACAGGTCGGAATGTCGGGCGATAACGCCCGACATTTTTTGTTTTATAGCGGCTACTCGTTTACATTGAACCCGTTTTACAACCACGATTCACCATGCGAGTAGTTAATTTCCTGCTGGCCATCATGTTCCTCGGCTTTGCATTCGTTCAACTCAATGACCCTGACCCTGTAATCTGGATACTCATCTATGGCGTGATGGCCGTAACGTGCGTCATGGCCATGTTTCATTACTACTCCCGCAAGGTGTTGCTGGCGCTCATGGTTATTTATGCTGCCTATAGCATTATCTATATTCCGGGAGTAATTGAGTGGCTCAACAGCAGCAACCGGGTTGAGCTCTTCGATGATGTGGCTAAAATGAATCACTTGTACATCGAAGAGTCGCGCGAATTCCTCGGACTTATGATTTGCATTGCAGTGCTGGTGTGGTATTACTTCCGCGCGCGTAAAAAGCATTAATATTTTGCAGACCGGCATTGCTTTACAAAAGTGCATTTATCGCGATAGTCCCTCTCCTTACTCATATCTAATTAGTATATTCAGGTCTTTATGAGAAGTATCCTACTATGCCTTTTTACAGCGGTTGTGCTGGCAAGCTGTTTAAAATCAAAAGAGAAGATTCCGTCAGTTATACCTATGGAGAAATCGTCCGGTAAGATAGTAATATACCAAATCATGACCCGCCTGTTCGGGAACAAAACCACTACGAACAAACCTTTTGGAACAATAGAAGAAAATGGCGTAGGCAAATTCAATGATATAAATCCGGCAGCGCTAAAATCAATCAAAGCCCTGGGTGCCACGCATGTGTGGTATACCGGAGTGATTGAACATGCTGTGCTTACTGATTATACCCAATTCGGTATACCGCTGGATGATGCCGATGTGGTGAAAGGAAGAGCCGGTTCGCCCTATGCTATTAAAGATTATTATGATGTTGATCCGGACCTGGCGACCGATGTTCCGAATCGCATGAAAGAGTTTGAGAGCCTTGTTGATCGTACACACGCGGAAGGTTTGAAGGTGGTCATCGACTTTGTGCCGAACCATGTGGCACGCGCCTATAAATCAGACAGGAAACCAGCGGGTGTAAAAGACCTCGGTGAGACAGATGATAAACATGTGGCGTTTACCGCTTCGAATAACTTTTATTATTTACCGGGACAGTCGTTTCAGGTGCCGCAAGACTACAAGCCACTCGGTAACAATACATTCCCGACACTCGATGGTAAATTTGAAGAGACGCCCGCAAAAGTTACCGGCAATAATCAGTTCACGGCGAGTCCTGGTATAAATGAATGGTTTGAAACCGTGAAACTCAATTACGGTGTCGATATACAGAACGGAGGTAAAACCTATTTCGATCCGGTACCCGATACCTGGGTAAAAATGAAAGACATTCTGTTGTTCTGGGCTTCCAAAAAAGTAGATGGTTTCCGCTGTGATATGGCAGAGATGGTGCCGGTAGAATTCTGGCATTGGGTTATACCACAAGTGAAAGCTGTAAATCCTGAGATCATCTTTATTGCCGAGATCTATAATCCTGGTCAGTATGCAAACTATATACAGGCCGGTCGCTTTGATTTTTTATACGACAAAGTTCAGTTGTACGATACGCTGCGCCTGATGGTGCAAGGTAAACGCGGTACAGACGATATTCATGCCGTGCGCCAGACGCAGGAAGGTATACATGAAAACATGCTGCACTTCCTGGAGAATCATGATGAGCAGCGTATTGCCTCTCCATATTTTGCGGGCGATCCATGGAAAGCCGTTCCTGCCATGGTAGTGAGTGCTACACTCGACAACGGCCCGGTAATGATATACTTCGGGCAGGAAGTAGGAGAGCCCGGTGCCGGTTCTGCCGGTTTCCAGAACAACGATGGTCGCACAACCATCTTTGATTACTGGGGCGTGCCGTACCATCAGCATTGGATGAATGGTGGTAAGTTCGATGGCGATTCGCTGTCATTGGAACAAAAGCAGTTGCGTTCCTTCTATAGCGATCTGCTGAACCTGGCTTCGAAAAATCCTGCGATCGTTTCGGGTGGATATATAGACCTGACGGCCTCCAATATAGCAGCCGGTAATTTTACCAGTCAGGTGCATGCATTTCTTCGCTATGAAGGGGAAGAGCGCCTGCTGATTGTTACAAGCTATAACCCGGAACCGATGGATATAAAAGTAACGATATCGAAAGATATATTCCAGCAGATAGGACTTGACCCGACCGGCAGCTATATAGCGCGCGACCTTTTGTGGCGTGAAGCAGAGGTAGGATTCGATGCGAATGGAACGTTTTCATTGCATCTGAAACCCTATAGCTCCTATATCTTCAAGATCAAATAACAGAAAACATAGCCGATACACAGTTGTTAAAGAGAATATTATGCAAGACAACAGAGGACAATCGAGGGTAATTATAGAGAATGTGCAGCCGCAGGTGGAGGGTGGTTTGTATCCGGCCAAGCGCACCGTGGGCGAACGTGTAGATGTAACGGCCGATATATTTGGTGATGGTCACGATCACATTCGTGCACACGTGTTGTACAAGAAAGAAGGCGATGCAGCCTGGACAACGGTAGAGATGCAGCACATCATGAACGATCTGTGGAAAGGCTTCTTCCACGTGCAGCAGAGAGGGCTATACCTGTTTACCGTGGTTGCGTGGGTCGATCATTTTGAAACGTGGTACGATGGATTCAAAAAGAAAGCAGCCGCCAGCGTGGATGTGAAAGTAGAGTTACTCGAAGGCATCGTGATGCTGAAGAAACTGGCAGGTGATAAAAATAACGAACTGCTGCAGGCAGCAAAGAAACTCGAAGCGCCCTATATAGCCGCAGTAGAATATGTATTGAGTGAAGAGTTCAAAGAGATCGTACACCACTATCCGCTCATTGAATTTGAAACGCAGTATGAGAAGACATTGCCCGTGGTAGTTGAGTTTAAAAAAGCAAACTACTCTTCGTGGTACGAACTGTTTCCGCGCTCGGCATCGCTTGATGGCGGGCATGGCACATTTCACGATGTAGTAAAGCTGCTGCCGCGCATTGCATCCATGGGATTTGATGTACTCTATTTGCCTCCTATACATCCCATCGGGAAAGTAAATCGTAAGGGAAAGAACAACAGCGTTACCTCGCAGCCGGGTGAGCCCGGATCTCCGTGGGCTATTGGCAGTGACGAAGGCGGGCACAAAGCCATACATGCCGAGCTCGGCACATTGCAAGATTATAAACACCTCATTACCGAGGCAAAGAAGCATCACATCGATATAGCGCTTGATCTGGCGTTTCAATGTGCACCCGATCATCCGTATGTAAAAGAACATCCGCAGTGGTTCAAGCAACGGCCGGATGGCACTATTCAATATGCCGAGAATCCTCCCAAGAAATACCAGGATATATACCCGTTCAATTTTGAAACAGACGATTGGATGGCATTGTGGCAGGAACTAAAATCCGTAATCACATTCTGGATCGATCAGGGAGTACAAATATTCCGGGTCGATAATCCGCACACCAAACCGATACCTTTCTGGCAGTGGGCTATCGCAGAGGTAAACAAGCTATATCCCGACATTATCTTTTTGTCGGAAGCCTTTACGCGTCCCAAGATCATGGCATCGCTGGGTAAAATCGGCTTTACACAATCCTATACTTATTTTACGTGGCGGGTAAGCAAGGCAGAGATTATAGAGTATATGAGTGAGCTGGTGTACGGCCCTTCGCGCAATTACTTCCGCCCGAACTTCTGGCCCAATACACCGGATATACTTCCGTATCATTTGCAGCACCAGGGTGAGAATATATTTATCATCCGCCTGGCGCTGGCTGCTACGCTATCGTCCAACTATGGTATATATGGGCCGGCCTATGAGTTTTATGACAATGTGCCCATGCAGGGCAAAGAAGAATACTACGACTCGGAGAAGTATGAAATAAAGACGCACGACTGGAAGCGCACCAACCGGATGACCGACATCATCACCATCATTAACCAGGCGCGTAAAAATCATGCAGCACTACAGTCAACATGGAATATACAGTTTTGCTTTATCGAGAACGCCAACCTGCTGGCATACCTCAAAGCAACAGACGATCTCTCCAGTATTATACTTGTAGTGGTAAACCTCGATCAGCACAACCGGCAGTCCGGGTACGTGCAAATACCAAAACAGCGCCTGGGATTGTCCGATAAAATTAATTTGAAGCTTCACGATCTGATGACGGATGAGCATTATACCTGGACACAGGAGTGGAATTATGTTGAGATCGATCCCTATAAAATGCCGTTCCATCTGTTTAAAATAGAAGTACACGAATCCTATATGTAACGCATGAGTACACCGATCAAATCCGGAGAACCTCTTTGGTTTAAAGACGCCATCTTTTACGAACTATCTGTGCGTGCCTTTTATGATAGTAACGGCGATGGTATTGGTGATTTTCCCGGACTTATACAGAAGCTCGACTACCTGGAAGATCTTGGTATAAATACCCTCTGGCTGCTTCCGTTCTATCCGTCACCCCTGAAAGATGATGGCTTTGATGTAACCGACCACACCGATGTTCATCCGGATTACGGTACGCTGGCCGACTTCAAGCAATTTTTAAAAGAGGCACATCGCAGAGGTATACGGGTTATCACTGAATTGATTCTCAATCATACCTCCGATCAGCACCCGTGGTTCAAGCGTTCGCGCAAGGCAAAGGCAGGTTCGCGCTATCGCGATCTGTATGTATGGAACGATACACCGGATAAGTATAAAGAAGCACGCGTGATGTTCTCCGATTCAGAAGCTTCGAACTGGACGTGGGATACGGAAGCCCGTGCGTACTACTGGCATCGCTTCTATCGTCATCAACCCGAGCTGAACTTCGAAAATGCCGAAGTACAAATGGAGATGATCAAGGTGGTTGACTTCTGGATGAAGATGGGTGTGGATGGATTTCGTCTGGGCTCCGCGGCATTTCTCTTCGAAGAGGAGGGCACGAACTGCGAGAATCTTCCGCAAACACACGTGTTTCTCAAGAAGCTGCGTGCACACATCGATAAGAATTATAAAGATAAAATACTGATCGCGGAAGCGAACCTGTGGCCCGAAGATGCCGCCACTTATTTTGGTGGGGGCGAAGAGTGCCACATGAATTTTAACTTCCCGCTTATGCCGCGCATGTTCCTGGCGTTGCGTACTGAAGACAGTTACCCGATTGTAGACATTATTGAACAGACTCCGGATACACCTTCCAACTGCCAGTGGGTAGTATTTTTGCGTAACCACGATGAGCTTGGCCTCGAGATGGTAACGGAAGAAGAGAAGGATTATTTGCTGAAAGCCTATGCGAGCGATTCCAACTCGAAGGTAAATACCGGTATACGCAGACGGCTTGCGCCAATGCTGAACAACGACCGCCGAAAGATCGAGTTATTATATACTATATTATTCTCGCTGCCCGGCACTCCTGTAATATACTATGGTGATGAGATCGGCATGGGCGATAATATATACCTGGGCGATCGCTCCGGTGTGCGCACGCCCATGCAGTGGAACATGAACCTCAATGCCGGTTTCTCCACGGCTAATCCGCAGCGCTTGTTTCTACCCATTATTACCGATCCTATCTATAGACACGAATCGGTGAACGTATCGACACAGGATGAAAATCCTTCCTCGTTGTTGTGGTGGATCAAGCATGTAATTGCCATGCGCAAACGCCTGAATATATTCGGTCGCGGCACCATGAAGTTCATCGAGAGTAATAATGCCAAAGTGCTGGCCTTTGCACGCACCGATGAGAAGCAACGTATCATTGTGGTAGCGAACCTCTCTCAATTTTCACAGGCTGCTACTTTGAATCTTTCCGAGTTCAGAGATTGTGAAATGACCGAGGCATTTAGCCAGAACCGCTTCATGAATGTGGAGGAAGGCGACTATGATATTACCATTGGTCCGTATGGATACTTCTGGTTTCAGGCCGATACTGCAGAGAAGAAAGAGAAGGCCGATGCCAGCGGAGAGTTACCGCTCATCAAGAGCGATCTGTCGTGGGAGCGCCTGCTGGATAACTATAACGAAATGCGAAACTTCGAGCGGAAGATATTGCCACCGTTCATGAAGAAGTGTCGCTGGTTTGGTGGCAAAGCCAAAGTCATCAGCAAGATCGCTATACACAAAATGATACCGGTAAAGGTAGAAGGCGATACGCATTACCTTACTATCATTGAAGTGCACTATGTGCAACGATTGCCCGAGCTATATTTTCTGCCACTCACGTTTGTTCCTTCCGATAGTATACTCGAGCGTGTTGAATATACCGTGCAGAGCGTAGTGTGTCGCGCAGAGATACAAGGCAAGTCCGGCTTTATCATGGACAGCAGCTATGATAAAGTGTTCCGCGATTTTCTGTTTATGGGCATGGAGAAAGAAATGCGCCTGAAAGATGACGAGGGAGGCGAGCTTGAATTTAACTCGAGCGTGTTTGCCAAGCTGGACAAGAATAAGAAGGTGGATTCAAAGATACTCAAGACCGATCAGAGCAATACGGCTATCATTTACAACGATCAGTACTTCTTCAAGTTCTATCGCAAGCTGGAGAAGGAGATCAATCCTGATCTTGAAATTATACGCTTCCTGTCGGAACATACAACGTTTCAACATTGCCCCAAATATGCGGGCAGCATCGAGTATCACGACAACGAAGGTAAAACTATTGTATTCGGCTTGTTGCAGGAGAAAGTGGAGAACCAGGGCGAAGCGTGGGCGATGTCTGTGGATTCTGTGGGACGTTTCTACGAGCGTGTTATGGCCAAGGCCAAAACCGTAAAGCTGCCTAAGCTCATTAACAAGTCGGCTATAAAATTTGAAGAGTCGCCCGAGATCATACAGGAATTTATAGGGCGAGGTTTTTACGAACGCATTGTTCGCTTGGGACAACGCACCGCGGAGATGCACATGGCGCTGGTGTCTGATGCATCGAACCCGGCCTTTGCTACCGAGAAATTCAGCGCCAACTACCAGCGGTCTATGTACTCATCGCTGCGAAAAATGGTGCGCGATCGCTTTAGCCTGTTGGAAACCACACTTCCTAAACTTGATCCGCAGATACAGGAGCTCGGCAAGAAGGTGCTGGCTCTGGAAGACAAGATCCTCGAATGCTTCAGCGAAATATACCAGACCAAGATCAGCGCCGTAAAGACGCGCATCCATGGTGACTATCACCTGGGGCAAGTGTTGTTTACCGGTAAAGATTTTGTGATTATCGACTTTGAAGGCGAACCGGGACTTTCGTTTAGTGAAAGAAGACTCAAGCGCAGTCCGCTCAAAGATGTAGCCGGCATGATGCGTTCCATTCACTATGCCGCGTTCGGTAAAATTCTGCTCAATGAAAATTACCGCGACCGCGATCTCGAGTTCCTCGAAGCGTGGGCAGAGCAGTGGCAACATTATATTGGCCGCTATTACCTGGGCGCCTACATGGAACGCATGGGAATGGGCACGGTATTATCGGAGGAAGATGATATACTGCTGCGAACCTTCCTGCTGGAGAAAGCAATCTACGAACTGGGGTACGAACTCAACGGCAGGCCCGACTGGACGGTGATCCCGCTGCGCGGTATATATTACCACATGAAGCGTTTCCAGGAAGAGAAAGAGGAGAGGAGAAAGTCTAAAGTCTGAAGTTCAAGGTTCAAAGTTCAATGTTCAAAGTTCAAGGGATGTTGAACTCCAAAGCCTGAAACCTTAAACTTTGAACTTTAAACCTTGAACTTTTAAACCTTGAACCCGAAACCCGTAACTTGAAAAATATGACGAAGAAAACGAAAACAGTGGATAACAACGCGTTTAGTTTGTTTACAGAATATGATATACACCTGTTCAGGTCGGGTAAGCATTTCAGGCTATATCAGAAACTGGGTTCACACTTTGTGAGCAATGGCGATAGTACCGGAACATATTTCGCAGTGTGGGCACCCAATGCCCGCGCAGTATCGGTAATCGGTAACTTCAATCATTGGAAAGATAATGTACATCGCCTCAATCCGCGATGGGATCACTCCGGTATATGGGAGTGTTTCTTCCCGGATGTACAGCATGGCGAAGCCTATAAATATGCTATACATTCCAACACCGGAGAATTTCTGGAGAAGGCCGATCCGTTCGGAGCCTATTTTGAAACCCCTCCGCGTACAGCATCCATTGTATGGGAACCGAAGTATGACTGGAAGGATGATGAATGGCTGAAGACGCGTAAACAAAAAGCCGGCAAGCCTCAGCCATATTCCGTATATGAAGTACACATGGGGTCATGGAGAAGAAAGGCAGAAGAAAATAACCGTTCACTTTCCTATCCCGAGATGGCGCAGGAGATGGTGGCGTATGTAAAAGACATGGGCTTTACACACGTGGAGTTTCTGCCGGTAATGGAACACCCGTTCTATGGCTCATGGGGATACCAGATCACAGGATATTTTGCACCCACGAGCCGTTATGGTAGCCCCGAAGATTTTATGTACCTGGTAGATTGCTTTCATCAGGCAGGTATAGGCGTTATACTCGATTGGGTGCCCTCGCATTTTCCGGGAGATGTACACGGGCTCTATAAATTTGACGGAACGTTTTTGTTCGAACATGCCGATCCGCGCAAGGGATTTCACCCCGACTGGAAGAGCTATATATTCAACTACGGTCGCAATGAAGTAAGGTCATTCCTCATCAGCAATGCACTCTTCTGGCTCGATCGCTATCACATAGACGGGCTCCGTGTTGATGCTGTAGCCTCCATGCTATACCTGGATTACTCCCGCAATGCCGGTGAGTGGATACCGAATCAATACGGCAGCAATGAAAATATAGAAGCCATCACCTTCCTGAAAGAGATGAACGAAGTGGTATATGGTAATTATCCCGATGCCATAACCATAGCCGAAGAGTCAACCTCGTGGACGGGCGTATCGCGTCCTACCTTTTTAGGGGGACTTGGTTTTGGGCAAAAGTGGATGATGGGATGGATGCACGATACACTGCATTACTTCAAGGAAGATCCGATCAACCGGAAGTACCATCAGAATGAAATTACCTTCAGCATCATGTATGCTTTTACCGAGAACTTCATGTTACCCTTGTCGCACGATGAAGTGGTGCACGGTAAAGGCTCATTACTCGGAAGAATGCCCGGCGATGAGTGGAAGAAGTTCGCGAACCTTCGCTTGTTGTTTACTTATATGTATACCCATCCCGGAAGCAAGCTGTTGTTCATGGGCGGAGAGTTCGGCCAGTCTGCAGAGTGGAGTCACGAGCGAAGCCTTGACTGGCATTTATTGCAGTACAATGTTCACAAAGGTGTGCAAGTACTGTTACGTGAGCTTAACGCGTTTTACAAGCAGGAGCCTGCGCTATATCTGCATGCATTTGAGCAGAAAGGATTTCAATGGATTGACTATGGCGATCGCGACAATAGCGTGATGGCCTACCAGCGACTGGGCGATCGCGCAGAAGATTTGCTCGTTATCGTTTGCAATTTTACTCCCGAGGTGCGTCATCATTATCGTATAGGCGTGCCGTATCGCGGGCAGTGGCGCGAAGTATTCAATTCCGATGCCAGCCGGTTTAATGGCAGCGATGTAATAAATTCGGGGTTAATTACCACTTCTCCGGTTAAATATCATGGGCAGGATTATTCCATTTCACTAACTTTACCACCGCTCGCGGTTTCTATATGGAAACTCGACAAGGCTGTACGAGAGTTTGAATTGGAAGATATCGGCACGTGACCGTTATTCAATATACGTTAATTGTTATTAGTTAATCGTTGGGTGTATAGTAGGTGCGATTTTGTGATGATGATCTCTTGTATGCCACGGATAACGAATAACGATTAACCGATAACGGATTTGGAAAAGTATATCTGTATTCACGGACATTTCTATCAACCACCCCGTGAAAACGCCTGGCTTGAGGCAATTGAAGTTCAGGATTCAGCGCATCCCTACCACGACTGGAATGAACGCATTTCTGCAGAATGCTATGGGCCCAATGCTGCCTCGCGCATTCTCAACGAAAAGGGCGTTATCAAAAATATCATTAACAACTATTCCAAGATCAGCTTTAACTACGGCGCTACACTGCTTTCGTGGATGCAGGCTTACGATCGCGAAACCTACGATGCCATCATCGAAGCGGACAAGGAAAGTATAAAAACATTCAGCGGTCATGGCTCAGCGATAGCACAGGTATATAATCATATTATACTGCCGCTTGCCAACAGTCGCGATAAGGAAACGCAGATTGTATGGGGTATCCGCGATTTCGTTCATCGCTTTGGCCGCATGCCCGAAGGTATGTGGCTCGCAGAAACTGCGGTGGATATGGAGTCGCTGGAATTGATGGCATCGCACGGCATCAAGTTTACCATACTTGCACCGCGCCAGGCAAAGTCAATCCGCAAGATCGGAGATTTACTCTGGACGGGTGTTACTACCGAGAGCATCGATACGCGCAGGCCCTATCGCTGCAAACTTCCTTCCGGCAAAAGTATAGCGTTGTTCTTTTACGATGGACATATAGCACAAGGCGTTGCCTTTGACGGGCTACTTTACGATGGAAAAAAATTCGCCGATCGTTTACTCGGTGCCTTCGATGAACGCAGCGATTCTGCTCAACTGATACACATCGCTACCGATGGCGAAACCTACGGGCATCACCACAAGCATGGTGATATGGCGCTGGCCTATTGCCTCGATCATATAGAACGCAATACGCAATGCAATCTTACCAACTACGCCGAGTTCCTTGCAAAACATCCGCCGGTATATGAAGCGGAGATACATGAGAACAGTTCGTGGAGCTGCGTGCACGGCGTGGAGCGCTGGCGCGATAACTGCGGCTGTAACTCAGGCGGCAAACCAACCTGGCATCAACGCTGGCGGAAGCCGTTACGCGAAGCACTCGACTGGCTGCGCGATGAGCTTGCGCTGATCTATGTACGTGAAGCTTCCAAGGTATTGAAAGATCCGTGGAAGGCGCGGCAGGACTATATCAATGTAATTCTGGAACGCAGCGATGAAAACATACGCAAGTTCGTGAAAGAGCATTGCATCCGCGATGTGGAACAGAACCGCGTACTGCGCCTCATGGAAGTGCAGCGAAATGCCATGCTGATGTATACCAGTTGCGGCTGGTTCTTTGATGAAATCTCCGGTATAGAAACCACGCAGATCATGCAATACGCATGTCGTGCGATACAGTTGGTAAGCCAGATCAGCGAGACCAACCTCGAAGAAGAATTTTTGCACAGACTGGCAGCAGCGCCCAGCAATATAGCTTCGCTTGAAAACGGTGCACAGGTATACAGAAAGTATGTGCTGCCATCGAAGACGAACCTGCAGCGCGTAGGTATGCACTATGCGGTGGCTTCCATCTTTGAAGAAGACCCGGAGTCGTTTCCGGTGTTTAACTATACTACACAGAACGAAATCTTTATTCGCAAGGAAGCCGGGGAGCAGCGGCTTGTAGTAGGCGTAACCAAAGTACGCTCGAATGTTACCCGCTCTGAAAAGAAGTTTGCTTTTGCGGTGATCTACATGGGGCAGCATAACATCATCGGCAATATATCGCTGGATATGGATACCGAAATATTTGCCAGCATGCAGACCGGGATTGTAAAGGCATTTGAAGAAGGCAGGCTGGGCGATATTATCGGGCTGATGCAAACATACTTTGGCCCCGAGAAGCACACCATCTGGCAACTCTTCCAGGATGAAAAACGCAAGGTGTTCAACCTCATCACGCAGCAAAGTATGAACGACCTGGAAGAGTCGCTGCGAAGGATATACAATCGTGATTATCCGTTGGTAAATGCACTGGCTAACAATGATACGCCGATACCCAATGCGTATCGCACTACATTCGAATATATACTCAATGCCGACCTGGTGCGCTGTTTCCAGACGGAGAAGATCAATATACGGCAGGTAGAGCGCATCATGACGGAACTTTCCAAATGGAAGCTGAACATTGAAGATACCGACAAGGTAGAAAGACTCGCGGGCGACAGTATATTTAAAGAACTGAGACGCATTCATGCCGAGGGGCAAACCATTAAACGCATTGAGCGACTGAACCGTCTGTTTCCATTGCTGCGCAACTTCAAGATATACCCGAACCTGCACAAAACACAGAACCTGTATTTTGAAATGTCGGTGCAGAGTAAAGAGCACAACGGCCATACCGCAGAGTGGATCAAGCAGTTCAGCCTGTTGGGCGATAACCTGGGCGTGAAAGTAGAATAGTTGCAATCCCCGAAGTATATCGCTAATTTTTGAACGTGAATGCACCTGAAGCTCTGTCCACGTTCAGAAAAAGAGCAGCGATGGCCGTCATCATACTGTTGACTATACATACGCTGCTATGGGTATATTTCATCATTACGCCCCGGAGCTACCCGTTGCACCAATCGAAAGTTGCCAAAGTATACGAACGCCTGTTCCTGATCGGGCCGTTCTTTAAGGAAGAGCGCATCGGCGTTTCCCCCGATCTGTACATCCGCTGTAAATCGGATACTACCTGGTCGCCCTATACCAATTATGGCATGAACTTCATGCATGCCTATTATGCTGCATCCTGGCGTTACAATCAGCTTCAGCAAAATACCCTGCTCCGTCATTTTACCCGCATGGCTTATCGCACCACGGGTAAAGATATAACGGCTGCCTTACCCTCTGCCGCGTTCTGCCGGTTGAATACATTTATTCAGAAAGAGCTCGTTGCCGCTAAAGCTGTTGATTCGATACAGTTGGTATATATATTCCATGCATACGCAAAGGAACAACAGACTTTTAAAACAGATACAGTCTGGAACGTAACGTTTAATCCCCACACCGTTTGTGCATCCCGATAATCTTATAACAAAACTATCGGCAGACTTTCACCAGCGGAAGGCCGTTACCATTTTCTGTAAAACGCTGCTGTGCTTCACCCTGTTTAAAATAATATTCCTCTGGAAAATATGCATCACCATTGTTGCGTATCAGCATTTCTCATGGCCGCGCTCATGGGTAGGTAAGATCATTTTCCTGCCATCGGTGCTGGCCGGCGATCATCTTCATATTGTATATAGTGCCTTTCTGGTTTTGCTGATAGTGGGAATTATTGTTCCATGGAATTATTTCTCGGCTATTCTACACTTCTGGATCGTGGCCAACCTGTATCGCATTACGCTGCCGATCACGAGTGGGGCAGACCAGGTGCATTTTATGATCTCGCTGGCGATGATCGGTATGGCAGCCACACCACGCGCTTGCAATGCACGTTGGCAGGCATTGCAGGTAATAGTCTACAACGTCACGGTGTTTACAGTGCAGTGCATTATTGTGAGTATATATTTACTTTCCGGGTGGGATAAGCTGATCACGCCATCGTGGCGAACAGGCGAGGCGTTTCGCATGATCGCAAACCTGCAGTACATGATTCATCCGGTCGTACAGCCTTTGCTAAACAACAGCACGGTAAATTTCATACTGGCCTGGACTACGATTGTATTCGAGCTTGCTTTTGTGATGATGGTATGGTTCAGAAAGACACGGTTGCCAATACTTGGCATTGGTATACTTTTTCACCTCATCATTGCGGTGGCGTTGAACCTGTATGGATTCTCGCTGATCATGATCCTGTCGTACATGATCTTCCTTAAAGATGAAGATTACGAAAACATCCTGGTCCCGTTTAAACGGACTTCCCGTAAATAAAAATTCTCAACGGAGCAGATTGCCTGTGATAGAACCTGCAAACAGATTGGATTTGCAGTGAGCATTACGTGATGAATTGTACAAAAAAGTAACAATCATAAAATTGTATCTATATAGAAAAGTTACCATTATGAAAAATCGGTCCATCAGACGGTCTTTTATGCCGTAAATATAGTGATGACAGAAAAGTGATACAGGCAATAAATGCCGTTTGCTGATGTTGCTGTATTGCTTGATACGCTTGTAATGTTTGGTAATAAAAATGAAGAATAGCCATATAGCATGAATCTACCTTAGCGCCATAAAAACTGGTGTATGTTCAAGATCTTTCATGTTTTTATTGTGCTGTTACTTGCGCCATCCATTGCCGTTTATGCCCAGGATGCAAGGACTGACAGTTTGGTTTCCGTTATTAAAAAGCTTCCTGATGACACAAGTCATGTAAATCATTTGCTTGACTTGTGCTCTATATATAGCGAGACGAACATACTTAAAATGATCGAGGTAGCGCACGAGGCATTGGCTTGCGCAAAGCGAAACAACTACGAAAAGGGAATTGCCGATGCTTACGGATGGCTTGGTACTGCTTATTCAGATGTAGAGAACAATCGGATGGCCCTGGTGTATTACCTGGAAGCACTGAGCATGGATGAGAAGCGAAATGATCTGGAGGCGATGGGCGCAGGCTATAATGACATCGGTAATTTGTATGTAAAGGAAAGGAAATTTGATAAAGGATTAGAGTACTATCGCAAGGCTATGGCTATATGGCAGCAGGTAGGAAATAAAAGAGGTCAGACAACGGCCTTATATAATCTGGCAAACATCTATCAGGAACAAGGTAATGATGCGACTGCTCTCGAATACTATAATCGCGCCGTGGAGAATGCCGAGCGAATCAATCATACCTATGTGCTAACGGCCTCCATGATCAATATGGGGCTGATCAATTTAAAGCGCCACGATTGCAAGGTAGCGTTGCAATTTGCGGATAAGGCGTTTCAACTGGCTAGCGACAATCATCATAAAAGTTTTCTTCCGGAGATACATGGACTATACAGCGATATATACGTCTCGCAGGGAATGCCACAGAAAGCAATCATAGAGGCTGAGAAAGGGTTGGAGATGGCCGGTATGGTAAATAAGAAGCTATATATACTGCAAAACTACAAGCGTGTGGCAGATGCTTACTTTGCTGCCGGAGACCTGCCTAAGGCTTACCAATTTTTGTCTACCTATGCGCAATTGGACGATTCGCTTAGAAGTATGGCAAATAAAGAGTCGATTGAGCAAGTGCTACACGGTTATGAGCTCGATAAAAAAGATATGGAGTTGGAAGCCAAAGCTCAACAATACCAATCGGATTTATTCAAAAGAAATGCGTTCATTATATTGTTAATTGGTTTGCTGTTGATTATTTACCTGATCTACCGGCAAACGAAATTAGTACTCGCTTCCCGGCAACAGCAGCTCAAGTATGTTACGCAAACGCTCCTGGAAAAATCAGCCATGATCACCGCTATACAAAGTGAGCTGGATGTGTTGAAACGGAGTGAAACCACAGTAGACCGCAACATGGAGAAATTCTCAAGGATACTGCAGTTGAAAATCCGTACAGAAGAAGAGTGGGAGAACTTCAAGAAAGCATTTGAAGAAGTATACCCCCGGTTCTTTCATAACCTTCGGTATAAATATCCGGGTATAACGGCATCCGAGCTTCGTCTGGCTGCTATTACCAAACTGAATTTATCGGTGAAAGAAGCGGCTACCATGCTGGGCATTTCATCTGAAAGTGTAAAGCAATCGCGCTATCGCCTCAAGAAGCGAATAGGCGTGCCTGAAGATACTACGTTAAAGGAGGTATTAGAGAATTATGGTTAATGGCTTGTTATGTATGAATGCTGTTTGCTGGGAAACAAGAGCATGCACTAACGTTCATCAGTATCTTCTGCTTTAAATCACAAAGCTGATTTTTGTCATATTAAATTAGAAAAGTCTTTCACTCCACATGTTAGCTTATTCAGGCAATTTTAAAAGCTTTATCTTGCGGCCTTACAAACAAGTATACCACAATGAGTATTGATGCCGGTCTTTTCGCCCGAAGTGAAGGTAAATGTGAGCTCTGCGAACATTCAGAAAACTTACAGATGTATTTGGTGTCCTCCACAAGATCGGATATCGAGAATAAAATTGTTGTTTGCAATACATGTTTTGATCAACTCCATGGAACATCGGCGATGGATAGCAATCATTGGCGATGTCTCACCAGCAGTATGTGGAGCACAGTACCGGCTGTTCAGGTCGTGGCGTGGCGCATGCTGAACAAATTGCTTTCCGAAGGCTGGCCGCAGGATTTACTCGATATGCTTTACCTGGACGATGATACACTTGCATGGGCAAAGGAGGGAGCACCATCGCAGGATGAGATAGCAGATGCTGCCGTTGTTCATAAGGATAGTAACGGAAATATTCTGCAACAGGGCGATACAGTGGTATTGATCAAAGACCTTGATGTGAAGGGAGGCGGATTTACGGCGAAGAGAGGAACAGCGGTTCGAAACATTGCTTTAGTAGAGAACAATCCCAACCAGATAGAAGGGCGTGTTAACGGCCAGCAGATTGTTATTCTTACGCAGTATACAAAGAAATCGACTTGAACCGTTCGGGTGTATCAGCAGTATATTTGATGCTACTGTTTTCCTGTTATTGATATTTACCAGAAATGTATAGTCTGTAGAAAGCTATAAATGAAAAAGCCGGACATCATCCGGCTTTTTTTATTGTCTGGTATCCATTAACGAATAACGTGTAACCTTTTACGGTTCACGCTTCCTCAATATACTTCTTCTTTCAGTTGCTTGTTGTCGAGGTAGTTCCACACGAGACTGCTTGCTCCGAGAATAGGAGCAGCCTGGTTCTGCAATCCGGATGGAAGTACTTTTACTTTGCCACGGAATAGTGGCATCAGGTTCGCCTCCATGTGCTTGATGGTAGGCTTGAAGATAAGATCACCGGCCAGTGATAAACCGCCAAACAGGAATATAGCTTCCGGATCGGTATGCACTACTGTTTCGGCCAGTTTCATACCAAGTATCCGGCCGGTATATTCAAACGCTGCCAGCGCTACTACATCACCACGCACAGCCGCTTCGGTGATCATCTTGGTTGTTAGATTGTCGAAGCTGATGCCGCGTAGTTCACTAGGCTCCAGGTGATCGGCCAAAAGTTTATATACGGTACGCTTTATACCGGTAGCCGATACGTATGTTTCCAGACAGCCGCGCTTTCCGCAGTTACAGAAACGACCTGCCGGGTTTACAGATGTGTGTCCTACTTCACCTGCTATACCATGTTTACCATTCAGGAGCAGGCCATTGCAGACAAAACCGCTGCCGAGGCCGGTGCCCAATGTAATCACCACGAAATCTTTCATCCCTTTGGCGGAGCCATATACCATTTCGCCTACGGCTGCAGCATTTGCATCGTTGGTTACAATGGCGGGTATATCAAACTCTTCACGGAACATGTCGGCCAATGGAATGATACCTTTCCAGGGAAGGTTGGTTGCCCGCTCAATGGTTCCCTTGTAATAGTTTCCGTTCGCGGCACCTACACCAACGCCGATAATCTTGTGAGCAAAAGAAATGGTTGACGTGGCTTTGCGTAACGCCTCGGCCAGTCCGCCAAAGTAATCTTTGAACTCCTCATACTCGGTTGTTGAGATGCTGCCCTGGAAAACAACATTGCCATCGCGATCAACGATACCGTACTTGGTATTCGTTCCTCCGATGTCGATTCCAATGGTTAGTTCTTTCATGGTAAAATTGAATTATTGATTGGTTTGGATGGGTTGTGTCAGATTGAAAGTATCTTCGCTATACGCAGTGACTCATCGTCTATTTCATGATGACTCTGCATAATGGTATCGAAGTCGTTGTATACGATCTTGTTGTCTTTTATGCCCACCATCACATCATTCTTTCCGTCTAGTAAACCTTCTACCGCTGCTATACCCATACGACTTGCCAGTACGCGATCGAAATAGGTCGGTGCACCACCGCGCTGCAGGTGTCCGAGCACCGTTACTTTAATGTCAAAGTAAGAAGAACGCTCTGCCACCTTCTTGGCCAAAGTATGTGCATCACCGATCTTAGACCCTTCTGCCACCACAACAAGATTTGATTTCTTATTAGTTTCTTCGCCTTCGCCCAGTATCTTATAAAGTTCTTCGAACGTCATCGTTTCTTCGGGTATAACGATTGCGGCAGCTCCTCCTGCAATACCACTGTTTATTGCGATATAACCCGAGTTACGTCCCATCACTTCTATAAAGAATAAACGGTTATGCGAGAGGGCCGTATCGCGGATCTTGTCAATCGCTTCTACAGCTGTATTGGTTGCCGTGTCGTATCCAATGGTATAGTCTGTACCTGACAGATCGTTGTCGATCGTACCGGGTATACAGATAGAAGGTATAGCAAACTCCTGGTAGAACTTGTGCAGACCGGTAAATGTACCATCACCACCAATGGCAATCAGTGCATCTATACCTTCACTTCTCAGTTTGCCCAAAGCCTTGAGTCTTCCTTCGGGTGTACGAAACTCTTTACTACGTGCCGACTTCAATACGGTGCCCCCGCGTTGCAGTATGTTACCTACCGAGCGTGCATCCAGTTGCTCAAAGTCACCTTCAATCATCCCTTCGTACCCACGTAAAACACCAACACATTCTACCTTGTAGTAGGCGCAGGCACGCACTACAGCACGGATAGCTGCGTTCATTCCCGGAGCATCGCCACCCGATGTGAATACCCCGATCTTCGAAATTTTATTGCTCATCTGGTTAAAAAATCCATCAAAAATAATGTACTGTTAATATTTTGCAATCAATTAATATATCATTCAGATTTCAATCGTTTGAAATAATTGATTAGCCCGTTCGTAGACGAGTCGTGTGAAGTAATTTCTCCCGCTGCGGTAAGCTCGGGGAGAATTTTCTTGGCAAGAACCTTCCCGAGTTCAACACCCCACTGATCAAAACTAAAGATGTTCCAGATTATACCCTGCGTGAAAATTTTGTGTTCGTACAGGGCGATCAGACTGCCGAGTGTTTCCGGTGTAAGCTTCCTGAACAGGATGCTGTTGCTCGGACGATTGCCTTCAAACACACGGAAGGGTGCATGAAACGCTACCGCTTCTTTATCCAATCCCAATGCGCCAAGTTCTTTCTCTACTTCTTCCAGTGTTTTACCTTTCATCAACGCTTCGGTTTGAGCAAAGAAGTTGGAGAGTAATTTATCGTGATGATCTCCTATAGGATTCTGACTGATGGCGGGAGCGATAAAATCGCAAGGGATCATCTTGGTACCTTGGTGAATCAATTGATAGAACGCATGTTGTCCGTTCGTACCCGGCTCGCCCCAGATTACCGGACCGGTTTGATACGTTACAGGATCACCATTACGATCTACCGATTTACCGTTGCTCTCCATGTTACCCTGCTGAAAGTATGCAGCGAAGCGATGCAGGTATTGATCATAAGGAAGTATAGCTTCCGATGCTGCGCCGAAGAAGTTATTATACCATACGCCCAGCAGCGCCAGAATTACCGGTATATTTTTTTCGAAAGGCTCGTCTCTGAAATGCTTGTCCATTGCATGCGCACCGTCCAGTAATTTTTCAAAATTATCGAAGCCTATGGTGCAGGCAATTGAAAGACCAATGGATGACCATAGTGAATATCTTCCGCCAACCCAATCCCAGAATACAAACATATTCTCAGGCGCTATACCAAATTTTGTTACCTCTTTCTGGTTGGTAGATACAGCTACAAAGTGTTTGGCTACTTCTCCTTTACCACCGGTTTTTTCAAGAAACCAGGCGCGTGCTGACGCTGCATTGGTCATCGTCTCCTGCGTAGTGAATGTTTTGGATGCGATGATGAACAATGTTGTTTCCGGATCAAGGCCTTTTAGCGTCTCCGCTATATGTGTACCATCTACATTGGAAACGAAATGCGGCGTTAAACCTTTCCAGTAGGGGCGAAGTGCTTCGGTTACCATATACGGGCCGAGATCAGAACCTCCTATACCTATATTTACAATGTCTGTAATCATTTTGCCAGTAAATCCTTTCCAGGTTCCGTTCAGCAGGTTGGCAGAGAACGCTTTCATCTGGTTCAATACCTTGTTTACCTCCGGCATCACATCAACACCTTCGGAGAGAATGGGGGTGTTGGCACGGTTACGCAATGCGATGTGCAATACCGAGCGGCCTTCCGTCTGGTTGATGGCCTCACCGCGAAACATGGCATCGATCGCATCTTTCAACTCTACTTCATTAGCCAGTGCAATCAGCTCTTTAAGAACTTCCTCGCTGATGATGTTCTTGGAGTAATCTACAAGGATGTCGTTGAAGCGTGCGTGAAACTTGTCAAAGCGCTTGTCATCGTCATGAAAGAGCTCACGCATGTGCATGGCCTGCATGTTGAGAAAATGCATTTCGAGCCTTTGCCAGGCTGTGGTTTCGGTTGGATTCTGGTTTGGTAGCATAAGATAAAATAATGGAGTGCTAAGATAGACTTTATGGCCAAAGCATAAAGGATGATGAAAGTAAAAAGCCTAAAGCGAAAATCGGTCTGACTTTCTGCTTTAGGCTTTTAAGCTCTGTGCTTTCTACTTTCAACTTTAAGCTTTTAAGCTACTTCTTGAATTTGCTCACCAGCATAGCGAGTTTCTCTTCCATACTGGCTTCTTTTTCCTTCGGCTTATCCTTTTTGCCGCGCGGTTGGGAAGGGCCGCTCGGAGCCTGGTCAGCAAACGGATTACTCTTCATGGAGAGGCCAATGCGCTTGCGGGCTACATCAACTTCCACTACGGTAACTTTCACTTTTTGCTGAACGGTTACAACTTCTTTCGGGTCTTTGATGAACTTGTCAGATAAGTGGCTGATGTGCACCAGGCCATCCTGGTGAACACCGATATCTACAAACGCACCGAAGTTGGTAACGTTGGTAACTATACCCGGGAGCGACATGCCCACTTTCAGATCGGAGATGGCGTTAACACCATCCGTAAAGCTGAATATTTCAAACACCTGGCGCGGGTCACGTCCCGGCTTTTCAAGTTCAGAGAGTATATCGGTGAGAGTAGGCAAACCTACTTTCTCGGTTACATACTTTTTAAGATCAAGCTGCTTGCGCAGTTCGGCGCTGCTCATCAGGTCTTTTACCGAACATCCCAGGTCGGCCGCCATCTGTTCTACAATGGGGTAACTTTCGGGGTGCACAGCACTGGCATCCAACGGATTTTCAGCTTCGCGAATGCGCAGAAAACCGGCAGCCTGCTCAAATACTTTTTCACCGAGGCGTGATACTTTCATCAGCGACTCGCGGTTCTTGAACGGACCGTTCTGATTTCTGTATTCTACTATATTCCTGGCCAGCGAAGAGCTTAACCCAGACACATAAGAGAGTAGCTCTTTACTGGCGGTATTCACTTCCACGCCTACGGAGTTCACGCAGCTCATCACTACGTCATCAAGGCCTTGCTTGAGTTTGGTTTGCTCTACATCATGCTGGTATTGACCCACACCAATAGACTTAGGGTCGATCTTTACCAGTTCCGCCAGCGGGTCGGTTAACCTGCGGCCAATGGAAACGGCTCCGCGTACAGTAACATCTTTATCCGGAAATTCTTCCCGCGCTACTTCCGATGCTGAATATACCGAAGCACCGCTTTCGTTCACCATTACTACAATAATCTTATTGTTCAGGCCGATAGACTTTACGAATGATTCCGTTTCGCGTCCGGCTGTGCCGTTACCTATGGCAATCGCTTCAATAGCATATTGCTCGCATAGTGCTTTGATGAGTGCGCCCGATTTGGCTGTTTCCCGTTGCGGCTCGTGTGGGTATATAACATCGTGGTGCAATAATTTTCCCTGACGATCGAGGCATACTACTTTACAGCCTGTACGGAAGCCCGGGTCGAGTGCCAGAACACTTTTTTGCCCGAGAGGCGCGGCAAGCAAAAGCTCCTTCAGGTTAGAAGCAAAAACTTTAATGGCTTCTTCATCGGCCTTCATCTTCGATTCCATCCGAACTTCTGTTTCCAGTGACGGACGAAGCAGACGTTTATAGCTGTCTTTTATAGCAAGCTTCACCTGTTCGGCAGCGGCATTTTCACTTTTGATATACTGACGCTCCATCGAACTGATGGCCAGCTCTTCCGGAGGGTATATATCCAGTGCGAGTATGCCTTCTTTCTCTCCGCGGCGCATGGCCAGCAAACGGTGTGACGGAGTTTTGGAGATCGGCTCACTCCACTCAAAGTAATCTTTGAACTTCTGGCCTTCAGCTTCTTTGCCTTTTAATACACGCGATTCTACGTGGCCTTCACTCCAGAATATCTCGCGTACCTGCTTCCGAGTATCCGGATTTTCACTTACCATTTCAGCAATGATATCGCGGGCACCGTCCAAAGCTTCTTCGAGTGTATTAACACCTTTCTCGGCATTGATAAAGGTTTTTGAAAATTCTTCGATGTCGAACTTCTCCTGATCAAAGAGACGCAGGGCCAGGGGCTCCAGGCCTTTTTCTTTGGCCACACTTGCGCGTGTTTTGCGTTTGGGTTTATAAGGAAGGTAAATGTCTTCCAGTTCCGCGAGTGTCTCTGCAGAAACGATCATTGACATAAGCTCGGGCGTGAGCTTGCCTTGCTTTTCTATGGAGCTGATAACCGCTTCACGGCGCTTATCGAGTTCACGCAATTGCTCAATGCGGTCGCGGATGTTTGTGATCATTACTTCGTCCATACTTCCCGTCATTTCCTTCCGGTAGCGCGAGATGAACGGAATGGTAGCACCTTCTGCTAACAAATCGCCAACAGCTTTGACATTTTTGAGGGGTTGTGAGAATTCTTTTGCTATCTGTTCAACCCACCGTGCGAGATTCTCTTGTTCCATAATTTTTAAAACAGGTCGGCAAAAATAGAAGAAGGATCGTAACCTGCAATAGTGTATTTTTAGCAGTACGTAAGTTTCGGCAGATGAAAAAAAGCATAGCCCTTGTGGCTCACGACAATAAGAAGAAAGAGTTAATTGAATGGTCGAAGTTGCATCGCTCGAGCATGGAAAAATTCAACATTTATGCTACCGGCACCACTGGACGTTTGCTGGAACAGGAACTGCAAATGCCCATTCAGATGCTGCACAGTGGCCCGCTCGGAGGAGATCAGCAGATTGGTGCCCTCATATCAGAAGGCAAGATCGAAGCGCTTGTATTTTTCTGGGACCCGATGGAGCCACTGCCGCACGATCAGGATATAAAAGCATTGTTACGCATCGCTACAGTGTGGAATATTCCCATCGCCTGCAACCGCTCTACAGCCGACCTTATCTTCTCCACACCTGATCTTCTATACGGATATGAACGCGTAAAGCCCGACTTCTCATCGTATGAGAATCGTAAACTGTAGGCTATAGTTTTTTTGCGAAGTATATTTTTAATTCTTTCACGTGTTCTCGCCGGAGCAGAGAGAATGCGGTTTGTTCGATGCAACAAATACCGGAAGGAGAGAGACTCGCCTGGATATGAATACACTATTATAATCAGGTACGTTGATAACTAATTCCTGATTACTTTCAGACGGCCATATTCAATTTTATTGCTTTCTTGTGGCCGTCTTTCGACGCTAAATTATGGATACGAACAAGGGTTTGAAATCAACGTTGATTGGAATTATTGTCAGTGCGATTTTAGCGATTATTAAAGGTGTGGGAGGTATCGCCGGAAACTCATACGCACTCATCGCCGATGCCATCGAATCCATGACAGATATCGTTACCTCCGGCATGCTGTGGCTGGGATTAAAATGGTCGGCAAGACCAGCGGACACAGAGCATCCGTACGGCCATGGTAAAGGGGAAGCACTGATTTCTGTTGGCATTGGATTGGGGTTGGTAGCCGCAGCCATTCTCATTGCTGTAAAAAGTATAGAGAACATTGCCACTCCTCACAAGACTCCCGAGCTATTTACACTTATCATTCTGGTGGCTGTTATTCCTACCAAAGAAATCCTGTATCGCTTTGTATTAAAAACCGGTAAAGAGATTAATAGTGGTGCCGTTGAGGCCGATGCATTTCACCATCGAAGTGATGCCATAACTTCGGCTGCTGCCTTTATCGGCATTTCAATAGGATTGATTGGCGGCAAGGGATACGAAAATGCTGACGACTATGCTGCACTTTTCGCGTCAGCAATAATCCTCTTTAACGCTTACAAAATAATTCGCCCTGCCATTGGGGAATTGCTGGATGAAGAACTGGACATGGAGCTCAATAAAAAAGTGAGAGAAATTGCTGCACAAGTTGATAAAGTACTTTTTGTACAAAAATGTGCGATTAGAAAAATGGGAATTTTTAAAATTGCTGACCTGCACGTTTGGGTAAATAAAAATCTGACCGTTGAAGAAGGACATAATATTGCTCATCGCGTAAAGGATGCCATCCAATTGGCCTATCCCTATTTCATCGATGTCATGATTCACATCGAGCCTGCATCCGAAGAAGTCATGGCAAAGGCTTCATCTTCCAACCAGAAGCATTTGCATGATGACCAAAATCACAGACATGATGTGCGATGAAGTTGGTCATTCTATATCTTATATATTTAACGACAGAAGTAAAGCATTCATAAGTAATTATACCATTTAACCGAAAGGGATGTAGCGCTTGTATTGCTTATATATTACTCGGTATTGGAATAAATGAAGTATATAATTCAGCACGCTGTTGGTACATAATAAAAAAGCGACGCAAGAACCTGTATTGCTTAGTAAATACTAAGTTTTTCAATGTCAAAGAAAAGGCCCGGTAATAATTTTTCACCGGGCCACTTTCCAATAACTTTAGTTCTGCTTACTAAAGAAGTTTATAAGTTCTTCAGCATATACATCGGGTACTTCCAACGCTGCAAAGTGACCGCCCTTTTTCATCACGTTGAAGCTTGCAACACTAACCATTCTTTCGGCCCACGCTCTTGGAAACTGAGCTTCTTTCGGAAAGAGCGATATACCCGATGGTACTTTAACATGCTGAGCAGATTTTAAACCACCCATATAACTGGCCCGTGCGTTTTCAGCATAAACCCGGATGGAGGAATTGATCGACTGACTAACCCAATAGATCATGATGTTGGTAATCAGTTCATCTTTGGTTAAACAGCTTTCAATATTTCCGTCATGATCACTCCATGCATAGAACTTCTCAATCATCCAGGAAGCAAGTCCCGCGGGACTATCATTCAAGGCGTATCCAAGGGTTTGGGGTTTTGTTGATTGTATCATGTTAAATGCTCCCTCCGTGAAGAACCAGTGCTGAATCTGCTGTCCAAATGCCTGCTCCTCTGGTGTCATCTTGCTCCAGTCTTCCGTGCCGTTCGGATAACCGACATCCGTTAAATGGATGGCTTTTATATTTTCCGGGTATTGCACCGCCAATGATTTGGTGACTTCTGTTCCCATATCTCCACCGGCTGCAAAGTATGTACTATAGCCCAGCACTTTTGTCATCAGCTTGTTGAACAACTCGGCTACCCGATCGATGTTCACGGCTGTTTGCTGTGAGAAACCAAAGCCCGGTATAGAGGGAATTATAACATCGAAAGACTCATGAAGCATGGGAATAACTTTAAGAAAGCGATAGAATGAATCAGGCCACCCATGCGTAAGAATAAGAGGTGAGGAGTTCTTCGCTTTTCCTTTTACATGGATAAAGTGAATAGTTATACCATCAATCTCTGTTTTGAACTGAGGGTGTTTGTTGATTTCGGCTTCGTGCTTTCTCCAGTCGTATTCGTTTTGCCAGTACGTTACTAATTCACGCAGATAGGTTGGGTTGGTGCCATAACTCCAGCCTGCATTTTCAGGTTCGTCCGTCCAACGGGTTTGCTTTAACCGGATAGATAGATCGTTTAAAACTTCCTGGGGTACTTCAATTTTAAAAGATTTCATAGTTGTTGTGTTTCGTTTTTTTGATAGATCAAAGCTAGGGAGAAGGCTGTCCCTGCCATTGTAAAAAATTTACCAGGCGGTGCTATTGAATGGAGGTAATGGTCAGGAAGGGAGTTTAAAAATCATGTCTGACACGAGACTGTTTTCCTGAATTGCCATCTGAGAGTTTATATAGTCGGTAGGGCTGATGCCAGAGAAATGCAGGAAATCTTTAATCAGATGTGCCTGATCATAGTAGCCATAACGTTGCACGACCGAGAACCAATCGATCTTGTTTTTTTGCAACTGGATATCTTTTGTTACCTGCTGAAAACGGTTCAACCGCTGCAGATACTTGGGAGAAAAGCCAGTGTGCCTTTTAAGCAGATGGATTACATGCTTTTGAGAGTAGCCTGATTTGTGAACTAACCAATCGATAGGCCTGTCGATGTTCTGATCGATAAACCGCACGATCTCATGCTCCATACTATGATCTATCCGGAATTGTAAAAAGTAATTTTCAATCAACGCAAACATTTCCGGAATGCTGGAAGCATTGATAATTCTTTGATATAAATTACTGAATGAGTTGCCCAGTAAAGCTTCTGCTTCTATACCAACATGGTCAATGGCTGTTATCGGTATTTTCGTCAGACAAAAAAAGCCGCCTGTGGTAAACCGGATGCTTATGATAGTAGAATCGGTGTTGTTCTTATAAAGAATGGCCTGTTTCTGTAATCCGGAAATCCATGCCTTCCTGACTTCATGCTTTTTCTCAAAGCCATCTGTCGGATAAATGGTATTGACAGTTTTGTCGTTAAGTTCGATTACAAGATTAACGCCACCATCCGGTAACTCTTTCAAAAAAGGAATGGGCAGCGATCCATGCACATAAACCATGTACTCGATAAAGTTCGACAACGGAAATTCAGGAATGTGTTTCTGTACCTGCATTCTTAACTTTTTCTGCTAAAGGAAAGATCGTTATTATCAACAACAAACAAATCATATAATCGATGAAAAGAATTTCTTCAATTATCAGACATCCCATTAATTAACTATAAATTTTGAACCTGCTGATATAAGCTCGAATTGCGTTTAAACAGGGATGATACTATATACCATACGAAGGAGTATAGCAGTTGGGTTGTAGCTATAGGATATTAGAATCGCCCGAATTGAGCGGATGATAATTACACAAATCCGCGAAAACGGATTTTATGTAAAAGCGTATATACCTGCTTCGGCGATGCTTTGATTATGGTTGTGCTATTTTTTGATCGTACTGCTTCTGCAAGTCACTTATTTCTTCATCGAAGCCCTGCTGGTCACGGAACGCTGTGGGATTGTAGGCATCAGAAGGCTTGTGTTTTTTGTGCAGGTAAAATTGGCTGGCATGAGAAGCCACCCAGAGATCGAAAGAAATAGTTTTAAGGGCATTCAGGGTATATGCATAATCTTCGGCTATATTTGGATACGTAGCGATGTCATTAAAACTTTTCTCAACAACAATAGTCGGCATGTTGGCAATGAGCACCCGATACGATTGCTGGTTGTCTTTTACTGTTAACAGGAAACTGCACGAACCCTTGGTGTGGCCAGGGTGATGCAGCATAACAAGCTGCGCATCGCCAAGTTGAATTGTATCGCGGTCATGCAGTACTCGATCTGTTTTTACCGGTTGAAACGTGCTGCCGGAGTCACCAAACGCATAGTCGGAACTTCCGCCATCCGCCAGCACAGCAACATCTTTTTCATCGGCCATCAGCGTGGCTCCTGTCATTTTCTTCACAGAAGCCATTGCGCCAACGTGGTCGAAATGAGCTTGTGTGGTTAAAAGTATTTTGATGTCTGAAAATTTGAATCCCAGTTTTTCAATATTGTTCTTTATTATCGGCGCTGATGAAGCAAGGCCAGTGTTGATCAGTATATTTCCCTGAGGTGTTACAACGAGATAACAGGCAAGTTCATACGTACCTACATAATACAGGTTGCCGGCAATTCGAAACGGAGTATAAGGCTTAGACCAGTCCGGGTTTGTATCGTGCGGTTCGTGTACATGCTGCGCTACGACCGAATGAGATAGAATAGTGAGCGAGGCAAGGAGCAAAAGAAAATCACGCATATAACTGTAGTTGGGTTGGGAGTAAATTTCGGATCAAGTTACTAATTTTTCGAAAACGATTTCAGTTCAAATTGGGGCGTTTGGAATGATAAGTCTTAGAAATGGATATACGTTGTAAAAGTGAGGACGGAACGATCTACGTTTACTCAAAAATTGATTGTTCACTAAGGAAAAGGGGAGAAGGTATCTGCAGTGATATGGCGAGTCTTGTAAGCTCATCTTTGTTGCATGAATTAAATACAAGTAACATGCGTTAGCAGCAACAATATTTTATCATAGTTTAGAGTAAAATTTCCCGCGATACAAACTCTACCTATATTTGAAACTTTTTGCGCAGAAAGACGGTCAAAAAAGCAACCATTCTTTTACAAGAGACAAAAGAACGGACAACGAATTCTCAAAATGCGTCTGCATTTTTCCCACAGTTCGTGGTTGAAGCCAATCAATTTTTTTTATTGTCTACCTTTTTGTACATCGACATCCTGGGAAATTTCATGGTATGCAATCACCTTTGTCATTTCGTACTTATGAAAAGAACTTCACAAGAGTTGCGTTATGATTGATAGTCGTCTTCGCAGCTTTCTTCTCAAGTTCGATTTTATGAAAGAAGGAGATGTTTTACAGTCGTCATATTTATTGGCGTCAGATCCTTCACACAACGTTTAGTTTTGCCCAACCCCCGGTATTTCTTACGGAAGTGGAATGATAAGAATGAAATGTAAATCCATTGGATATCGTTCACTCAGATTGAAACTTAACCTAATAACAAGATATGAAATCTTTTCTAGCACTGATACTATCCTTAGTATGTCTTTCATTAAGTGCGCAAAAATATCAGGGAGATAGTTGGGCAACTGTAAAGGCATCGGGAAAGGGCACATTGACCATTGTATACTACAAACAACCAGGACTGATATACTCGGAAAATGGCAAAATGAAAGGTGTATGTGTCGAAATCATCGGTGATTTTGTAGAGTTTGTGGAGCAGAAATATGGTAAGAAACTGGATGTGAAATATGCCGGTGAAGAAACGGTATTCACTGACTTCTTAAAAACGGTTCAAGGTACTAAGGATATTCTAGGTGTAACCAACGTTACAATCACAGAAGAACGAAAGAAATTTTTCAAATTTACTCCGCCATTTCTTTCTAACCCGCCGATTCTGCTTACGCATAAAGATGCACCTACTGTAACTTCATTTGGCGACATCAACTTTCTATTGAAGGGGTACACAGCGGAGATTATAGGCGGAAGCACCCATGTGAAAAGAATTGAGCAACTTAAAAAGCAATATGTGCCAGGTTTGAAAATTGAGTATGTTGAAAACGGGCCGGGCATTTTGCGCGATATTACCGCCAATCCCAAGATCTTCACTATTCTCGACTTTACTGAATATGTAGATGCTGTCAGGAAAAATTTGCCAGTCAAAAGACAAAACCTTGATCTTGGTAGTATGGAAGACCTCGCCTATATCATGGCCAAGCAATCAGACTGGGACGAACCTTGGAATGAATTTCTTACCCTGAGCTATCGTACGAGTTCGCGTTATCGGAAGATTGTTGTTGACAACCTGGGGGCAACATTTCTGGCGGTTATAAAATAACTATTGTGCTTGGATAAGATATGCAATAGGTGGCATATATAGCATAATGATGTTCTGTCTTGAAATATATCTTTAGCCTACAATACCATCTTCTGCCATGACATGCCCGAATACTTTTGTAAGGTAAATATTCGCAGCGCTATACTCGAATTGATTTATAGTTATAACGGATTGAAAGGTTTGAATACGCTTGATTAGTCAAATTAAGAAAACCTTGAAATTGTAAGATTTCGAGAATGCATTGAACCGCACAGGATCACTTCGAACCAAAAAAGCCTGAAATCTTTAAACGACTTCAGGCTTTTTCGTATTCGTAGACTGGAGGGGGGCTGGTAGTTCGAGCTTTTTCCTTCAGGCTTTGCTAATACAAAGTGGTGTTTGTTAAAGAAATACGCGGGTGAATGAAGTAGTATATTCGCATTATCGAAGTACCTTATCGACATGCAATACTAATACCATGATAAGTGAGTGGAATGAATTCAGTCATCTTTTTAAGAGGCAAATAATCACTGCAAAAACAACGCTTTTACGCGAAGGACAAATTTCAAAAAACGTCTATATTATTGAAAAAGGATGCCTGCGTATCTGGTTTAACAACAATGGCAAAGATGTTACGTTTCAATTCTTCCTCGAAGGTGAGAGTGTCTCATCAATTGAAAGTTTCTGGACAAACCAGCCAAGCTTGTTTAACATTGAAAGCATTGAGCCATAGAGCCTATCTTCAGATATATTATTCCATGCAAAAATATCTGCATATATTCGGATGT